>NZ_JAOXHI010000003.1:0-103139 GCF_025779955.1 Mycoplasma enhydrae | reverse complement strand
TCTGGAATTTTTTCTCCAGTAAGCACTCTCATACACAACTTGTATAAAAATATTCTTGTCTTATATTTTTTCATAATAAAAAACATATCCTCCATTTGTGGTAGTCCACTAATAGGGGATATGTTTAAATTTAGTTGATGCTGAACTTCTAAAATTAACTAATGCTCAAAATAATGTTCAAGCCAAAAAAACATTGGGAATGCAAGCTTGAGAAGAATCTATTGAAGCATTCAAAAAAGCAATTGATAATGCCAACACTTTTAAAACTAATAATGAAACTAATGCAATTCTAAAAAATTCTGAAGCTAATGAAAAATTTGAAGATTTTAAAACTAAATTATTAGGTTTTGACAATCAAAATACTATTTTTAAAAAAGAATATGATGATAAAAAGGCTGCACTTGATTTAGCACTTGAAAATTTTGAAAAAGAAGTTAATTTAAAACTTGCTCAAGCAACTGAAGCACTAAATCAAAAAAATTCTCAAAAAATGGAAGAGAGTTTAGAAACTTTAAAACAATATCGAAGTAATTCTGCAAAATCAACAGCTCTACAAACCGAATTAAATAATTTCAAATATACTTCGGGTATAAATAAAATTAATGAAATATTTGCTAAAATAAACGCAAAAATTCAAGAATTAAATACTGTTTTAAAACAAACAATTGATGCGTTAAAACAAAAAATTATAGATAAAATTGCTGAAATAAAGGCTCAATTAGTTGGTAATCTAGGAAGACAATCTGATAATAAAAGTGCACTAGAAACAAAAAACCAAAATTTAGATAATCTTTTAAAACAATGAAATAAATTTGTTGAAGATACCAAAAAATCAAAAGAAACAAATCAAGAAATAAATGAAATTTTAGATAAAGAAAGTCTTCCAACAGAGATTAATGGAATAATTGATGATAATAATGCCTTAATCCAAAAAATTAAAGCAAAGCTTGGAAATGAGATCAGAGTTCTTGAAAACAATTTAGATATATACAAACAAAAACTAAATGAAATTAAAACTACTATTGATAAAAAAGATACTTTAAAGATTAAAGTTTTCGAACAAAGAGATAAGGTAAATGCCTTTAAAGGAAAATTGAATCTTTCAAGAGAAGAATATAAAACTTTTGATGACTTGAAACAAAAACATGCAGATATTGAACTTGGCACAAAAGAACTATTAGAACACATTGAAGATATTATTAAAATGGTAGATTCATTACAAAATGTCCAAGTAACCTGAAAAGGTTCTAAAAATTACGCTTCAAATTATGGTCCTGAAACAATTAAGAAAAATATCGAAATTAAAAATCAACATTCTAAATTTAAAATGAATTTTTCTGATTTGGATCCGGATGATAAATTAGGAGAACTAACTTTATATATTGGTATTGAAGGCTTTAAATTAGAAATTGAAAGAAAAATCAACGGTTTTAAAGGCATGAATTCAATAAATATCTTTTGATATAATTTAAAGAGCTTAGCTAAAGATATAAACATTGATGTTTATCAAATTATGGGTTCAATTAACTATAATATTCATAATAAATTTTTAGCACAAGTATTTGGAAATTTGACTTCAAATAATTTTTTACACCATATTTTAGCACATTTATATTTACAATATCCAGAAGACAATGAAAACAAATTGCCATATAGAAATTGAGAAGATTTACAATTATTAATTTTTGAAAACAAAAAATTTATTGCTGATGCTAATTATTTAAGATTAACAGCCAATAAAGCAACACTTAATGTTTTAAAATCAAGAAGACAAGGACTAAAATATCAAATTGCCAAAGAACAAAATAATTTTAACCTTAAGTTAATAGACTTTAATAATTTAAATGAATTCATGAAATATTACAACAGTTTACAAATCATTAAACAAGTAGTTCCTGATGCTGAAAAAGAATTTGATAGAATTATTGATAATGAAAGTCCTAAATTTGAATTTGATTATATGATTAGACAATTAAAAGATTGATTTAATGAAAACAAACCAAAATTCCACACTGAATGAAACAAAAAATCTAATGCTGACAAAAAAGCCGCTGAAGCAAAAATACTGGAAGATATTAAACAAAATATACATCGAGAATTTGCACCTAGTTCAGATAATTTATATCAACTAGGAATTAGTTTTATTCACAATGGCAAGACATATAATGTCTAAATTATAATTAATAAATTTTGATCCAGTTTAACTGGGTCAATTTTTAGTTTAGGTTTCTAATAAAATATATTTAGAGTAAAATATTTACATAAATATGTAGTTTTTGATTTTGTTTAAAATTACACTTATTTTAGATACTAAAATTATTAAAAAAGGAGGTAGCATGAAAAAAAATCAAAAACATCTAAAAACAGAAGCTAGAAGAAATACAGTTAACCAAAGATTAATTGAAGCTTCTGAAAAAAATGTGGATGAAATTTTAGCACACTACAATTCTTCTGAAAACGGTTTTATGGAAGAAGAACAAATTGAAATTAATCGTGATAAATACGGTCAAAACAAAATTTCTAAAAAAGGTGCTGATAGTACTGCTAAAAGACTGATGAGATCGTTTTTCAATTTGTTTAATATTATTTTATTAGTTTTAGTTGCTGTTAGTGCTGTAGTTGATATTATTATTCCTTTAACTAAAAACCCAAAAGAACAAGCTAATTATGCAACAGTAATTATAATTTTAGTTATTGTATTTACAAGCAGTATTATTCATTTTATTCAAGAGCAAAAATCCTCTTCAAGTGCAAATAAATTAATTGAAATAATTGAAACCACATGCTTAGTAGAACGAAAAGGAATCTTAAAAGAAATTCCTATGGATGAAATTGTTGTAGGTGATATTATTCACCTAGCAGCAGGAGACATTATTCCAGGTGATATTAGAATTATTAGTGCTAAGGACTTATTCGTTTCTCAATCTTCTTTAACTGGTGAAAGTGATGCAATTGAAAAATATGCTCAAATTGATAAACTTGGCAAATATGAAAGTATTACAGATCGTCACAATTTAGCTTTTATGGGCTCAAACATTATTTCAGGTTCAGCAAAAGCTGTTGTCATTGTGGTAGGAAATGATACTTTTATTGGTAAAGTAGCTTCTAAATTAAATGAAAAACAAGTACCTTCTAATTTTGAAAAAGGAATTAAAAAAATTTCAATAATGTTAACCATCATTATTGCAACAGTTATTCCTATTGTATTTTTAATTGTTGGGTTAATGCATTATAAAAATGAAGGATCTGCAGCATGAATTAATGCCTTGTTATTTGGTATTTCAATCGCTGTAGGATTAACTCCCGAAATGCTACCAATGATTGTTACTGGCTGTTTGTCTAAAGGCTCTATAGCAATGGGAAAAGCCAAAACAATAGTAAAAAATATTAATTCAATCCAAAACTTTGGAGCTATGGATATTTTGTGCACTGATAAAACTGGCACCATTACTCAAGATGAAATTATTTTAGAACGTCATCTTGATGTAAATGGCAAAGAAGACCCACACGTTTTAAAATATGCTTTTTTAAATTCATATTATCAAACCGGTCTAAAAAATCTATTAGATAAATCAATTATTAATCGTACACTCGATCTAGCTGATGAACAAAAATCACTAGATAATCTTGAATTACATTATCTAAAAATTGATGAAGTACCATTTGATTTTAATCGTAAAAGAATGTCGGTATTAGTTAAATCACTAAAAAATCAAAAAGTAACCCTAATCACTAAAGGAGCAGTTGAAGAAATTATTAATGTATGCAATAAAATATATTTAGATGGTAAAGTTGTACCACTAGATAAAAAAATAGTGCGTAAAGTGCTAAATAAAGTTGAAGAATTTAGTGAAGAAGGAATGAGAGTTGTTGCAATTGCTTCTAAAAAATCAAATATCGAGGCTGTTGGTAAACTATCAGTTGATGATGAAAAAGAAATGACATTAATAGGTTATTTAACCTTCTTAGACCCTCCTAAGGATTCAGCTGAAGATGCCATTAAACAATTACACAACCTTGGAGTTGAAGTTAAAATCTTAACTGGTGATAATCCTCTAGTAACTCAAGCTGTGTGTTCTAAAGTTGGTATTCCTTATGAAAAAATTTTATTGGGTAAAGACATTGAAAAAATGACAGATGTAGAACTAAAGTTTGAAGTAGAAAAAACCCAGATATTTGCTAAATTGAGTCCAGATCAAAAAGCGAGAATTATTAACATCTTAAGAAAAAATGGTCACGTAGTGGGCTACATGGGTGATGGTATAAATGATGCACCTGCTATGAAAGTTGCTGATGTTTCAATTTCAGTTGATACAGCTGTAGATATCGCCAAAGAATCAGCAAACATTATATTATTAGAAAAGGATTTAAATGTCTTAGCTACAGGAATTGTAGAAGGCAGAAAAACTCATGCTAACATTAATAAATATATAAAAATGACAGTTTCATCTAATTTTGGAAATATTTTTAGTGTTGTAATTGCTTCAATTATGCTGCCATTTATACCTATGGCACCAGTTCAAATTATATTTTTAAACTTAATCTATGACTTTTGTTGTGGAGCAATACCTTGAGATAATGTTGATAAAGAATTTATTAAAAGTCCACGGCAATGGAATCACAAATCCACGCTTAAATTTATGTTGTGATTTGGTCCAGTTTCATCTATTGTTGACATAATCACATTTGTTGTATTGTTTTATGTTTTTGTACCAAAACAAGTTGGAAATCAATGAAGTAGTTTAGTTAATTCAGCAGATAAAGAAAACTTCAAGCATTTATTTTGAGCGGGTTGATTGGTTACTTCGATGTGAACACAAACATTAGTAATTCATTTTCTGAGAACAAATAAGATACCTATTATTAAATCTAATGCTTCAACACCAGTCATTATATCTACACTATTAGGCATTGGAATTATAAGTGCCATGCCATACATTCCTAAAGTTAATGAGTCACTAAAATTAGCACCCTTGCCACCAGTATTTTATGCATGGTTAGCTATGTTTTTAGGTATATATATAACACTTATTCAAATAACTAAAGTAATTTATAGAAAAATATATCGTGAATTTTTATAAAAATTTTCATGGCAAAAAAACAATTTTTAAACCTTAATATTTTTCTCGAATTTTTCTTAGTTTTTTCTCATTACAACATGGTATAAAATCTATTATGAGATAATATAAATGTATTAAAAATAAGCATAAAAATACAGAAAAGAGGAGTATTTTAGAGAATGAAAAAGACAAATATTATTTTAAGTAAATTAGATTCTGAGAATTTAAATGATTTTATTTGTAGATATGTAGTTCAAGAGAAATTAGATGAAAAAAACAAAAAGACTTTCAAAAGTATTAGTGAAATTGATATTGAAAAAATCAACAAAGATTTTAATCTATCTATTTTAGATTTATCTAATGAAGAAATAATGGATAAGTTTTTATATTCTTTAGAAAATCAACTTATCCCCAGAGCATTTGAAACTGCTAAGAAAATTGATAAATTATCAGAAGATACACATGATTTTCTTCTTGTTAATCCAAAAGAAAGTGTTATTGATATTTTAATAAGAAGATTAAATAAATTTTATTATAGTCAAGATTGGTCAATAATAGACTTAGCAACTGAACTGTTTATCTGTTTCTTGTCAGATCACCATTTTTTTAATGGTAATAAAAGATTTGCTATTAGTTTTTTAAAAACGCTTTTGTTTCACTTTGGCTTTTATTTCCAGTGAAATGAAACTAATCCTATTTGAGGACAAATTCAGTCAAATGATGCTGATATAGAAGAACAAATAGCATGTTTTGAAATTAGATTGTCAAACAGAACAATTGATCCAAATTCAAATGATGAGCATGCTGAAATCATTAAGAAAAATAGTCCGCGCTGTTTTGATATTCTTTCAAAAGATAGTAGAAATATTATTGAAAGAAAAGCTAAAGCAAGGCAGGATATTAAAAAATGAATTCAAAAAATGATTATAGTGGTAAAATATGTTTATGAAAAAGGAGGTCAAGATGAATAAAACCAAAAATAATGTAAGTTTTAATGTTTCTATGTATAATGAATCTTCATTTATATCAGATGAACAATGAGAAAAAATGTTAAAGTGAGAAAAAGAAAATCATCCTGAAAGTTTAAAAGCTTTTGAAGACCTCATGCGTAAATTATCAAAAATGTAATTGAGGTTTATTAAAATAATCACTAAATTGTTGCACGAAACTAAAAGTGCGGCAATTTTTTATTATAGCCACCATTTTGACACTTTGATTATAATAATCAAAACGTGTTACAATTAATAATGTAAAAGACATATATTTTGAAAGGATATAAATGACCAAAAACAAAAAAATTTTGATTATGCTTGGAATTTTACCAAGCTTAGCAATTGCACCAACAATTATTTCCGCAGGTTGCCAAAAAATTGAATCAAAAGAAAAAGTGGAACAAATAGCTAAGCCTGTATACCCAGACATTTCAAATACTGAAATTGATAAATTTGATGTAAGTAAAATTTCTCTTGAAAATCAATCGGGATGAACATTTAAAGTTAAAGACCACTCAGTTGATAAAGCAAATAAAAAAGTAATCTTAACTATAATTGCTTCTAAAGATAAAACTGAATATGAAATTAAAAAAGAAATAAAAGGTTTTAAAGAAACTACAACCCCTGAAGTAGAATTAACAGAGCAACAGGTAAAAGATCAAACCACAGTAGATTATCCAAACAAAAACACAGTGTTTGTTAAAGATATAGATAAAACAAAAATAACAGTTAAGACTCCTAGTGGCTGAAGTGCAACTGTTGAATCATTTGCTGAAAAAACTAAAACCAGTATCACAGTTACTTTAAAAGTTTCTAAAGGAACTAAAACATATACTATAACCAAAGAATTGACCGGTTTTAAAGAAAATACAACTTCTGAAGTAGAATTAACAGAGCAACAAGTAAAAGATCAAACCACAGTAGATTATCCAAACAAAAACACAGTGCTTGTTAAAGATATAGATAAAACAAAAATAACAGTTAAGACTCCTAGTGGCTGAAGTGCAACTGTTGAATCATTTGCTGAAAAAACCAAAACAAGCATTACCATTACTTTAAAAGTTTCTAAAGGAACTAAAACATATACTATAACTAAAGAATTAGAAGGTTTTAAAGAAGAAAGTGCTACTCCACCTGTAATCGAATCTAAAGATCTTGTATCAAGTTCTACTCTTATAGGTTATAAAAACAAAGAAAATACTCTTGTAGCTGATATTTCATTAGACAATTTCGAAGTGATATCTAAACGTGATGGCTGAGATACAAAAGTTAAATCATGAGTTAAAAAAACAGATTCAAGTATCACTGTTACTATTGAAGCTAAAAAAGCAACTACAACATATGAATTTGAGCATGATTTAGAAGGTTTTAAAACACCTCCTTCAGCAGAAGAACACCAACAAAGAATATTGGCTGATGTAATAGTAGAATTATGAGATGATGTAAAAAAAGAACAAGTTACTCAAGATAAATATAAAGATTATTATTCGGACTTCCCTTTTAAACTTGTAGTTAAAAGTAAAAGTAATAAAAATAAATATGAAGTTGAAGACAATGGTAAGGACCCTGAAAAAGGAACATTAGGATTGTTAATTTATGAACAAGATCTATCAGGTACACGTACTGGCTTTTCAGCTGAAATGAAATTAACTGGTTTCAAAAAACAACTACCTGAAGATAAAAATGATGCAGTAATTACAATTAAAGGTTTAAGTGCTTCTCAATATTCAACAAGATCAGCTAGATCAATCAAAGAAGAAGATGTTGAAATTAATAGTAAAAGTGGAAAATACAAATATCAAATACTTGGTTTAGAAGCTAATATGCCAGGAACACTTAAAGTAAATGTTAATCAATTTAACGCTTCGGATAATACTCGTATTGGTTATTTTTCAATAGAAATTACAGGATTTAAAAAACAATTTCCTAAAGATAAAAATGATGTAAAAGTTCAATGAAGAGATAAAGAAATAAGCGAAAATTCTAAAGAAGAAAATGAAAAAATTTATCTTGAAGAAATTCAACTAAGTGGTGAACCATTAAGATCTATTTCAAAAAGTGGTGACTATGATTATGAATTTAAGGAAACAGCTTATGATCATGATAGTGGAATAATTACTATCAAATTAAATCAAAAAGCATATGGTAAAGAATTAGGTGAAATAACAGTTCAAATTCAAAACCTTAAAAGAGGTCAACCATCTAAATGAACAGCAGATGAAGTTAAAAATAAAATTACAGTAGATTATGAAAATGATAAGACTTCGAATTCTGCAACAGCTGCAATTCAAAAACCAGAAAATTTCAAGGTTAAAATTAGTGATGTAGTTATTGAGGAAGTAAATAAAGAATTAGTAGCAGATGAAACTACAAAATCAGTCAAAGTAAAACTAACTTTAAAATTAAAATATAGACCTACTGTTAAATGAGAAGTTGAAATAACAATTGATGGCTTTGTTTAAATAGAACAATAAGTGCTGCGCAGAGCGGCACTTTTTGTTAAATATAATTTCAAATGAAGTAAAATTAATATTTGAATAAACAATTTAAATAGGAGAGTTTTTTATAATGAAAAATGATAAAAATGTTGTTATTTTTGGAATGGAAAATTCTGTTGAATTAGCCTCACAAATTGGTCAATACATTCATCAAAAAATAGAACCAGTTGACAAAACAGTTTTTGCTGATGGAGAAAGAATTTTATCAACTAATATAACAGTTAGAAACCGTCATGTATTTGTAATATGTAACACAAGTAAACCTGTTAATGATAATTTAATGGATTTATTAATATTTGTTGATGCTCTAAAAAGAGCTAGCGCTAAAAGCATAGTTTGCGTATTGACATATTATGGCTATGCAAGACAAGACAGAAAAGCCAAAGGTCGTCAGCCAATAACAGCAAAATTAGTTGCTGATTTATTAGAAAAAGCAGGTGTTACAAAAGTTATAACTGTTGATTTACATAATGCTTCAATCCAAGGTTTTTTTAATATTCCAGTTGATGATTTAAGGGGACATTTTATATTTGCTTCCGAAATGCGTAAAAGAAAGGAAAAATTTGTTATTGTTTCACCAGATCATGGTGGTGCGGTTAGAGCTAGACAATTATCAGAATTACTTAATGATGATGAACAAATAGCAATTATAGATAAAAGAAGAACAGCTCCAAATGTATCTGAAATTATGGGTGTTTTAGGTGATGTTAAGAATAAAAATGTAATTATTTATGATGATATTATTGATACCGGAGGAACCATAATTCATGCTGCTGAAACACTAAAAAAACAAGGTGCTAAAAAAATAATTATTGCTGCTACTCATGGTTTATTTTCACGTGGCTTTGAAATGTTTGAAAATAACGAAATAATTAGTGAAGTTATTGTAACTAATTCAATTGACCATTCTAATTTAGCACATTTTAAAAAGCTTAGACAATTATCAATGGCTGAATTTTTAGGAATGGTAATTGAAGCTAACATAAATAACACTTCAATTAGTGACATATATGAAGATTATAGCGATAGATAATTTTAAAAAAATTATCAAAGAATACATAAATGAAATTGATGAACAAACAATCACTAAACTTTATGATTATTATTATTTATTAGAAACAGAAAATGCCAAGTATAACTTGACTGGTTTTTATGAAGAAAAACTAGTTAAAGAAGGCATAATTGAATCAATTTTAATATTCAAAAAAATTAACCAAGAAATTATCAATTTAAATAACCTAAAAATACTAGATATTGGCTCTGGTGCTGGTTTTCCTATTATTCCTTATTTTATTTACAATCCTAATTTTGATTTAACTATTTATGAACCCCTAGACAAGAGGGTGAATTTTTTAGGACAAGTAATTAAAAAATGCAACCTAAAAAACATAAAAATTGCTAAACAAAGAGCAGAAGAATCATCAGAATTTGAAATATATGATTTTATTAGTGCTCGAGCTGTATCTGAACTAAAAAATCTTGTAGAAATATCACACAGATTAGCAAAAATATCAGCAACATTTTGTTTCTTAAAATCTTCAAATTATCAAAATGAAATTGATAATGCTAAATGAATATCTAATTTATTAAAGATAGATTTTAACATTTTAAATGTTGGTGAATTCTTTAGTATTAATAATATTTTAGTTCATTATCAAAAAAAATCAAAAACTCCTGTTGACATTCCACGCAAGTGGTCTACAATAATCAAAAACAATCTTAAAAATAGATAAAATAATTATTTCTTTCCTAATAATATGGAAAGATTTTTTACTTTTTTAGGGTTTATATTAATTAAACACTTTTATCCTTATTAAATAATAATTTAATAATATAAATAAAAAATTATATAATTTACCTTAAATTATTAAGGCTGCCATAATTCCTTAATAATATTTGGAGGAAACGTATGAGAAGACTATTTAAAGAAGTTTTTAAATCACTTGCTAAAAATAAAGTAACTTTAATATGTTTAACAATATTAATATTTTTAACAACTTTTTTATTTACTTTATTAAATGATGTTAAAACATCATACTCTAAAACAATCAATGCATATGACAAGGTGTCAAAATTGCATGATTTAACTGTAGACTTAGACATTAATCCTTCCGGTATTATTCCGCGAAATGGTTACAACCAAATTGGAGCTGATAATAAAACCAATATTAATAAACCAATAATGTTTGAAAGTGCTAAAAACGGCTCTATGATTTCATATTCAATTAATTTGCCAGCGCACCAACAAGAATACTTAAAAATAAAAGGCAATATTGATAATTGAAATGCTGATGAAAATTATTATATTTCAACAGTGGATTTAATGAGTTTGTACTATGAACAACTAAAATCTAATGTTACTAGTGTTGAATTTGAAATTAACAAACCAAATCCAGACCCTACTAAAATAAGAGAATTTAAATTTTCAGGTTCTAATCGAAAATTTAAAGTATACAAAAAACAAGATAAAAAATATATCCCTATTACTCAAAAACAAAGCATTATTGCTAATGAAACAATTACTTTCAAATCACCAATTAAATTAGGTGATATTTTAAGCATTTCATATGCACCAAAAGGTCCATATGGTCAACAACAAAAAAATGATTCAATTGTAGAATCATCACCGTTATTTATTAATACTTTAACTAAAGAAGCATCATTTTTAACTTCTGATTATGACCAATGAAAATCACAAAACACTTTAGCAATTATTAAATCCGAAGATGTTTTAGACCTATTAGGTTTTAAAAAAGATACCAACGATAATAAATGATATTTTGATAAGACAAAACATGATACAGGCGAACTGAAGCTGAAAACAGGTTTTAAAACAACTACAAAAAATATATCAAAAGACGATTTATTAGAAGGAACTTTTAAATTAAATAGTTACTTAGCTAAAAATTCTTTAGAAACAAATACACCATTATATATCGATCTAGAAGCTAATAAAACATATAAAATTCCACATAATTGAATTCGTAAGACAGAAACACTAATTACTTATAACTGATACCGTTATGTAATGAACTGAAATGAATTAAGCGATGAAGAAAAATCGAACTGAAAAGGTTCTTATTTTAAGTATATTGATAATTTCAAAAAAACAAACCCAGAAGGATATAAAAACAATTTATATTTTTTATATTGAGATAAAACTATAACTACAATTTATACTATTGGTGATGGCACTCAATTTAGCCAAACCTCTAATATCACTAAAAGACTAGAAAAAGAAGATGTTAATGATATATTTAAAACACCTTGAACAGGTGGTCAAAGTAATAGTCATATACCTGAAGCAAAGACAAATCAAGAAAAAGTTAATTTACATAATATAAAACAAGTTGAGTTCAAAATATTCGGTCCAGATGAATTAACAAATGAACAATTTTTAGACGTATCAAATGTTGAAAAACTAGCTAATTTTCAAGAAATAATTCGAAATGGTGCCATTAATTTTGCAAGAAAATCAATTTTAGATGATGTAGAAAAAAATGTAGGTAAAGAAAATCTAGGAATTAGAAAAACTATAACCGTTGAAACTGTTGATGAAAAAACTGGAAAGAAAAATGTTTTTCATTTTGTTGATACAGGTGATAAAAACCGTAAAATATTCGGCGTAGAAAGCAACATTGGAAAGTTGTATAATGAAACATTAAATCCTGGTATATTGCATAGTAGTATTTCTAATGAAGCTGCCGAGAAAATAGTTTTAAAGCCAGATCCTAAATCTAATAAAATAAATAAGATCCCTTCAGTATATACAAGAGAAATAATTGATACAGTGCTATATCAAAAATTAACACCTATCATTAATTATTTCAATGCTGATATCCGATTTGAAGATTATTATGATTTTTTAATTAATACACGAATTCCTTATTTAACTAATGGTAAATTATTAATTTTAACAACAGCTACTCCTGAGCTAAAATCAAAAGGTGCAACAGTAGTGGGAGCATTGGCTATGCCTAGACGAGGACAATATGTATTCTTACAAAAAAGTCCTATTAAAGGTTTTAGTTCACAAAGTGTTTGAAACAAAGTTTTAATTAATAATAAAGATTATTTAACTCTAGATGAAGTTTATAACTATTTAGTAATTCAAAACTATACCATTAGAGGCGACATTGGTCCTAATGGTTGAGCACAAATAAACCCTAAATTTAAAAACCAAATTACCTTACCTGTTAGCTTTGGTGCAGTTTCTAATGAATTAATCCAAGAAATTATTCAACAAAATACAATTAGAAAATTGATTGATAAAGCAAGATCAATTATTTTGGATACAGATTTTGCTAAACTGTTTAATAAACAAGATATTTATCGCTTTTTCAAAGCTATTTCAGATTCAATTGAAGCTAATGAATTACAAAAATTTTTAGCCGCTACAAAAATTAATTCATCAATTTTAACTAAAACAATTTTAGATATATTTAAATATCTATCTGAACCAATCGAACAAGGAAAAAATAAAAACCTTGAATATTTAAATATGAATGCTAATGTGTTTATTCAAAACCTTATTAGCAATATTTTAAGATACTTCAAAAAGCAGTATGAATCGTTTGGTTCTACAATAGCCGAAAGAGATGCTCGTTTAGTAGCTGAAATTAATAAACTAAGTGGACTTTTAGGTTTTTCAAAAGTTTATATTATTCCTCAACTAAAATTAAGTTTATCTGAATTGCTTGTTTTAATAAAGGACAAGGCTAAAATATTTGACATTCTAGCTGAATTTGTAGAATCTGTTGATTTCATTAAATTTAGTGCCATTATTCAAGATTGATATCAAAAACATCCATATAAACCGTTTACTGCTGTGGATGCTGAGTATTGAAATTTATCAAATGATAGAATTATTATTTCTTTATTACAATCGCTTGATGAGCACAAATTTAAAAGCACACTTAATAAATTAATTAAACAAGTTGATTTTTCTAAAATTTTAAGTCCAGATTCAAATTCAAGTTATTATCAAAAATGAATTAGAGCATATGAAGCAGCTTCAAGACCTTTAGACGAACAAACCAAAAACCAAGCCAAAAACTTTTTTGAAGCACTAGATGCCAATAAAGATGGCTTATATTCAAATGTGCAAGAAGGTTTATTTGAAATTATTTCAAATGTAAATATCACTAAATTTAGTGATTCATTAAATAAACTAATAAAACAAGTTAAAAGTTCTATTACTGCAAATAACAAAATTTACAACAATTACAACACTGAAGTTTTAACAAGCACTGATTATTTAGCTTCTTTCATGGCTTCAATTAGTTCTTCAATAGATAATGAAGTTTCATCAGGAAAAATTAATCAAATTCAAAATGCTTTAATTAAGTTGCTAAATCTATCAGACAAAACTTCAAATATTATAAGTGAACTAAATATTTCTATTCCTTCAGCCGATCCTGGAAAAATTAGTTTATTAGATTTAGGTATTTTACCTAAATTAGCGTTCCCTCAAATTAATAATAATTCAAAACCTGATCCATTTAATAAACCAATTAATCGTTTTGATTTGTTAGACGTTGAAAAACTTATTATTAAAGTAGATAATGCCATCAAACAAAACCAACAAATTCAATTAACTTCTTCAGAGTATGATTTCATTAAAAATCAAGCACTAATTAATGAAATTGAGCTTAATGATTTAGCTTTATTAAAAAATAAATTAATTAAATATCATCAATATATCCAAAAACTTCAACTAAAATCATTTAAAAAATCAGACAATAAATATGATTTTAATGTTGATAGTACCAAAGATCTAAATCCTAATTCTTATGGAGATTTAGCTTATTTATCAGCCTTAATAGATGAATCAAGTCAAGATCATGCTGCTAATATTAAGATTTATAAAACAATTCATACTTTATTAGCTCAAAATTTTACTTCATTATTTATGACTAATGGGCAATATGACATTATTAATAACCATTTTGTTTTATATAATCTATGAATTAAATTAGCATACTTCTTAAATAGAATAGGTGATGCAAAGGAAAAAATCATTGTTGATCCAAAAACTGGCAACAGGTTAATTAAAAAAGAATTTGAAAAAATACTTTCATTTGACCAAATAAAACTAATTTTAAAAGAAATTTATAAATTGGCTAAAAACCCAGAATTTGCTAAGGTATTAACTAATTATGATAAAGTAATTAATCCAATACCAAGTATGGGTGTTTTAGGAAGTGATAGCGATTACAAAGCCACATTATTAAAAATGGCTTACTCACATGCACATACAACTCTAGCCAATCAAGAAATAACTAAATTGCTAGAAAACTCAAGTGCTATTAATCAATTTAGTGCAAATCTTGAAACTAGTGGTATTTCTGCTGACATTATTTCTAAAATTAAAAACTTATTAATTAGAAATTCAAATGAACTAACCTATAACTTAGGTTATGTGGCTAATGCTACACAAATGCCAACTTTCTATAATAAAGCATTAGAAATGTTTTTAGATTCGTTTTTAAAAACAAATGAATCAAATAAAATTGAAGCTTTAATTAATGATGATTATGATTTTGATTTGGCTTATAAAATGGCTATCGAAAATTCAAATTTATCAAATGGATTATCATTACTAAATGTTCCTAAGAACTTGCTAAATCCTTTAACATTACTAAGCTTTCCACAATTTCTTTTATACTACACCTTGAGTCCTAATCCAAATGAAGGCAATATTGCTCATATCATTAAAAAAATGTTAAATAATCTAAAATTTGCTAACATAAATGACATTCATAGCCAAATTGAATCTTTAACTCACAATTATGAAAATTCACTTAAATTAATTGAAAGTAGAAATGATAGTGCTGTTGAACTAGATTTATCAAGATTTAATAATCTTTTCAACAAAATTTTAAGAGACTCAGATGGCAAGTCATTGAATATATTTAATATTGATATAACCAATTCACTTAAAAAAGCTTTAACAAGTATTATTGAACCAATTGAAATTTCTAACCTTATTTCATTTTCTGATTCTGGTTCATATTTAGCTAAAGTTAATTACGGTTATGCTTCAAAGAATAATAAGCGAGCATATACAGGGGATATAAGCAAATATTTAGGTAATCCTTATACAATGCAATTATTTATTTCTAACCTTGATGATCAATACAAGGTTACAGTTAATAACCAAGAATACTTAATTATTGGAATTGATTCGACTTCTGATTATTTATATCCTGTTGTTAATGAAGGAAATATTCAAGTTGACACAAACACACAAGCAATTATTTATGTGAATTCAAAAGGTTTTGATAGAATTCATTCTGCTTATCTAACATTTGCGCTAAAAACTTATGCTTTAGTTAAAGCGCCTTTAGATGCTAAAAACCGTTTCATAGAAGGCAAGAGCCCTCAAGAATTACAAAAACTTTTTGCTAGAGAAGTTGAAAAAATCAATCCAAATTCATTAAAAAAAGTTTATTTAAGAGATGAATTAGATAGCATTAACCCTGAAAGGCAAATTAGAATTGTTACAATAAGATCAATAGTTAAAACAATTCAAAACGTAACAATATATCTAATTTTAGTTCTAACAGTTTTAGTAGCTTTTGTTGTTTACTTTGTTATTAAACGTTATATACAGGCAAGAAACAAAGTTGTTGGTATTCTAAGAGCTCAAGGTTATAAATCAACTAAAATAGCATTTGCCTTTTGTGCATTCGGCTGAATTCCAGCTGCCATCGGTGGAATAATTGGCTATATTTTAGGATATTCTTTACAAAGACCTGCAATGGGAATATTATCATCATACTGAACCTTGGAAAATAATATTATTCCATTCCACCCATTAGCTATGATTTTAACGATATTTGTCCCACTGCTATTTGTGAGCTCGATAATATTCCTTATAACAGCTTTATCTGTTAGAAAAAAACCAACTGAATTAATGAGTGGTTTAACTGAAGTAAGTGTTGGTAACTTCTCGCAACGTGTTTCATCATTGTTTAGAAAATTACCTATTAAAGCAAGATATATAGCTTCAATGACACTAAATAACTTCTGAAAAATGCTTTCTTTATTCTTAGCATTTTCAACAACTTCTTTAATATCTATGTTTTTCTTATCTTCAAATAACGTTTTCAATAAGGTTATAACCAAAACATATAAAGATAGATTATATAAATATAAACTAGACTTAGAAAGTCCTACCACTGAAGGTGGACCTTATGTAACATATAATAAGAATGATATTAATTCATTATTGTATGTTCCTAATGATATAGCAGGCGGTTCTTCAAGCGCGGGCAGTCAATTAGATTATGAAAATCCTAATTTCTTGCGTCCTGGAGGTTCATTTAATACAGATGTTATTCAAAAACCATATAGTCCTGTAGTTCTAACCAAATCTTCATTAGACATTCTAATGGACATTTCAGTTGAACTAACTCCTTGAGATGTAACTTATGCTAATATTCCTGAAACTCAAAGGGCTAGAATAGCTCAAATATTCAAACGAGTTGCAAAAGAAGTTCAAAATACTCAATATCTAATTGATATAACAAAAATTGGCAAAAATGAAGATTATTTAAATACAGAAGGTACTTTTATAGAAAATGTAATTGCCGTAAGAGATCTTCAAAAATTTCAAAAAGATCTTAAAGAAGGCAAACCAGAAGATTTAACTAATCGAACAAGTTTCTTCTATTTAACTCAGTCTGGCGCATATTACACTGGTGAAGTCTCGCGTCTGGATGAGCAATTTAAATATGTTGAATGAGATCCAGTTAATGAAATATATCAAAAAGAAAAAAATGTGTCTACAGCTAGATTTAGACAACAATATCGTGATTTCTTAGTTAACGCTTATCGCAATATTCAATCAATTGATTTCTTTGTTTCATTTGGTGGCATTTATTGAAATGACACAACAAATGAAAAATACACTTATGCTAAAACATTATTAGATGGTAAAGAAAATCGAGTTTATGGATATTACAATGACTCTAAATTTATATCAATTCATGATAAAACACAAAACAATTTACATCAAAAATTAGTTGAATATAAATATGATGATTCAAAAAATATTCCTTTAATTATCAATGAAGTAGCACAAAGGAAACATAAACTAAAAATTGGTTCAGTTATTGAACTAGATTTATTAAACCATGTGGATAGATTTGCTTATCGTGCTTTCAATTTAAAAGCTCCAAAAACCAAATATGAATTTGAAGTTATTGGTGTTTCTGAAACATATATTAATAGTGAATTTATTACCAGAAAAGACATTTTAGACAAGCTATTAGGATATGACACTCTTTCAAAACGTCTAAAAGATTCTAGACAAAATGAACTTAAAAATGCTTTAATTGCAAATCCTGCCAAAGAAAAAGAAATTAAAGCAGCATTTGATAGAAAATATGATGCTTTCAATGGTATTCTTTCAAATGATATTACTCCAGTTCAAACTATAGATACTTTAACTACATATTCTTCAAGTGGTTTTTGAGGTGCTGCTGCAACATTTGAAGTAGAAGGGGCAAGTGATCAAGCATTATGAACATTTTTCAAAAAAATATTTATTAGTGATCAAGCACTAAATTACAAATCAGTTTATGAAAATAATATTAATTCATATAATGAAGCACACCCTGATGCCAAACTTGATTACAAACAATCATTATTTAAATTGTTAGGAATTAATGAAGTTCAATTCCAAAAAATAGTTAAAGAAGAAAATTCTAATGAAGAATTTAAACAAATAGCTCGTAAAATTGTATCTGATTTTTATGGTATACAACCAGGAACAATTTATGGCAAAAATCTAATGTTTGGAGCTTCTTTTGATGTTAATAGCAAGGATATTGAAGCTGGATTTATTGGCGAAATATCAGGAACAGTAAACACAATATTAGTTGCGTTCATTATTATGTCAATGTTAATTTCAATTATCATTTTAATTGTTATTACTAATATTATGATTGCTTCAAATCAAAGATCAATTGCTACATTTTCAATTTTGGGTTATTCAAGTCGTGAAAGAGTAATGTTATTCTTTGCTAACTTTGTTCCAGCAATAATATTTGCTTGTTTATTGATGATTCCTGTAACATTTTTATTAATTACAGCATTTAATGCATTTACTATGGCAACTTCACAAATAGTATTACCTATAACCTTACAATATTCAACTATAATACTTTCAATTACTATTTGTTTAACAGTATTTATATTGACATCTATAGCTACATGAAAGAGCTTAAATAAAATTAAAGCGGTTGACGCTCTGAAAGGAAAATAATGGCAAAAAAACAATCAGAAGATAAAAAAACAACTAAAAATAAAAAGAAATTATCTAAAACTAGTGAAATTCATGTTTTAAACCCTATTGAATTAAAAAAACATGATCAGCCATTTGTTATTCAAGATGAAGATATTTCTGTTAAGGTTCTAGATCCTGGTACTTTAAAAAAATATAAACTAGCTAATAATAAGCCAAGAAAAAAAGATGGTCAAGAAAAACAAAAAAATACTGAAGGTTACATTGTTGAAGTTGAAGATGTTAAAAAAACTTATTTATCAGGTAATGTAGCAACTGATGTTCTAAAAGGTGCCACGTTCAAAATTAAAAAAGGCGAAATGGTAGTTTTACATGGTAAATCCGGTTCAGGAAAATCTACATTACTAAACATTATTAGTGCTTTAGATAGACCAACTTCTGGAACTGTAATTGTTAACGATGTAAATTTACCTTATTTAAGTGATTCAAAGCAAACATCATTTAGAAGAAAAAACATTTCATTCATTTTTCAAAACTATAACTTATTACAAAATTTAAATAGTTATGATAACGTTGAAACCGGCTCATACTTACAAGATGACGAATCAAAACATTTGAATATTAAAAAATTATTTAAAGATTTTGATTTAGAAGAATGTATGTACAAGTATCCATCACAAATGTCTGGTGGGCAACAACAAAGAGTTTCAATTTTAAGGGCTTTAGCCAAAAACTCAGATATTTTAGTTGCTGATGAACCTACAGGAGCGCTTGATGAAAAAACAGGCTTAATTGTGCTAAAAATTCTTCAAGAAATTAACCGTGATTATGGCACAACAATAATCATTGTTTCCCATGATCCAGATGTAGCACAATTAGCAGATAAAGTAATTTATTTAGAATTAGGACAAATAAAGAATATAATAGAACAAGAGAGAAAATGATTAGCCGCAAAAGAAATAGAACTTAAAGGAGAATAAAATGGAACTATTTATTAACATATTTTTTATGGTATTAGGCTTTTTAGCTTCAATATACGTTTTAATCATCGCAGTTTTATTGTTTGTAAAAAATGTTAAAAAAGTTCATAAACGAGTGGCACATTGCGCTTTATCAGCATTATTACCTGTTTCAGTTTTTGAACTATATCTGTTAGTTAAATCAGCAAATTCTAGTAACTATTTATGATTATCTCTTTCAATACTATTATTACTATTTATCATTTCTTCAAGCGTTCTATATCTAGTCGGAAGTATGATTAATAATAAAAAATACAAACACGATAGATAAAAAAACAATAAAAATTAACCGAGCATATTGCTCGGTTTTCTATATCTCATTTTGTTCTTGAATTGTGTCATATTTATCTACATCTATTATGTTGCAATGTAAATAATTGGTGGCTAAATTATCAATTGAAGCTCAATTTTTACCATAAATATTTCTTAAATAATTAGCGTATTCACTTATAATTTTTATTTCTAAATCACCCTTATTTATAGTTATTAATTTGTAACTAATATTTGTAATTCATTTTCTTAATGAATGTCTATTAATTAATGCTGAAGTAACTAAAAAACCTTCTTGTTCTTGGTCATATAATAAATCTACAACATCTTTATAATTAAATGATTTAGTTAGTCCTTTTAAAGTTTTAGCTAATCTTATTTTAGATTTAATACTAGCAACTTTAGTGTTAGTCATCGAAGCATAATGATTAATATAACTTTTAATTTTTAATGGACATTTAACAAATTTTTTAGCTTTTTTAGTAGTTGTAGGAATAATCAAATTTATATTAATGAAAGGACATTCATTATATATTTCTTTTATATCTTGCACAAATTTATTTTGCAATGAAAAATAATCAGAATGCTTAACAGAATCAATAATTTTATCAGGAAATAATCTTCTTAATTTTTCATATGATTCAAATGTCATCATCACATCATAATGATCAGTTTCATTTCAATAAGAAAGATCATTTTTTAGTGCTAATAAGCTATTTTCATCCAAACTATATCAAATATCATTCTGATTACATATATCAATAAATTCTTTTAAAATCCTGATTTTATTTTCAAAAATATTAGTCATATGAAAATTATAATTAATTATTTTTTTAAAAACTAAAAAACTAAAAGACGGAATATATTTAGTTTATTGTTATCATAAATTTTAGTGTTTTTCGCTTTATTTTAAGGCATTTATTTATCGCAATAAACCAAATACATATGTTTCACATTACTAAATTAAAAATGTATAAAAAATGGTAAAATATATAGTATTCTATATTTAATAAATTAAATATGAATGTAATTAACATTAATCAAATTACAAGAAAGGTTTAATGATGGCAGAAAAAGTTAAAAAAACTCCTACCACTGAACAAAAAACTAAGAGAAAGAAAGTTTTATGAGCAACTTTTTGAACTACAGCTATTTCAGCAGTAGTTGCAGCAGGAATTGCAATTCCTTTAGTTAGAGCTTCAAAAGCATTGCCAGCACCAACTGAAATACTTGATTCAAATAGTCCAATTTTAAATATCGAAACACCAAATGGCAAGGTAACTCCTAAATATGGTGAAATTGATAAAAAACCAAGTGAACCAAACAAAAATAAAAATATTTCAGATTCAATGGAAAAATTTACAGCTAAATATCTATATGAACAAGAATATGAGGCTTCATTATGATATCAAGCTGTTTATAATGCAAACAAGGCAAGATTAGATGAAAAAGTTTTTGCACTAGATTCAGTTGAAAAAATTAGAGAAAAAGTCAAAAAAGAACTTGAAGATCTTAAAAAGCAATTTCAAAAGCAATATGGTTTAGAAAAAAAATGAGAAGAAAAATTCAAGGAAAGACTTAATAGTGAAGAATGAGGAAAATCTAAGAACGAGAGTGAAGCAATTGAACATAAACTAAACTTAGAAATTAAAAAACATGCTTTTAGAAGATTCGAAACTGAAGTAAATAATGACTGAACATACAAAGATCTAAAAGATGGAATTATTGCAAACAAAGATGTTTTTTATGAATACAAAGGTAAAAGAGTTAATATAGCAAAAAAAGGTGAAAGCATTATTTTACCTTTTGCTAAGGAAAATGAAAATTATGTTTTACCTGCTAATGACTCTGAAGAAGTTAACAAGGATTCTAAAACCTCAATTAAAATTCCTATGTTTGTAACTAAATCTTTTGTTAAAGAATATAAAAATGCTAATAGATTTATTGCTCCTTGAATTTCAAAGGGGCAAGGTATTTTGTCTGAATTTTCTCTAAGTGCTCATCAAGACCAAAAAGGTTCAGAAAAACCTTGAATAGTTACAAAAACTGAAATTATTAATCTTTTAAAATTTGCAGCTTATGATGAATCAGATACAACAGTTAAAATTAAATTAGGAATTGATGGTTTAGGCGAATTCAAAGGATTTAGTACATTAATTAAATCTGGAAATATTACTAGTGCTGATGAAAAACAAGCTACAAATGATAAAAAACTAATTAAAGC
Source organism: Mycoplasma enhydrae (assembly GCF_025779955.1). Taxonomy (NCBI): domain Bacteria; kingdom Bacillati; phylum Mycoplasmatota; class Mollicutes; order Mycoplasmatales; family Mycoplasmataceae; genus Mycoplasma; species Mycoplasma enhydrae. The sequence continues at coordinate 80,824 of NZ_JAOXHI010000003.1, read as the reverse complement.
CTTATCTGCTGATAAAACAAATGCTGATAAATTTGGTTCAAAAGGATTTATTAATTTAAAACAAACAATTTCTACTTCAGAACCTTCTGTATATTTAAATATGTTATCAATGATATCAGGAGATGGCGAAGCTAATAAAGGTGTATTCAAATATAAACAAAAAGATGATTTATTTAAAAAGCTAAAAACTGAATTACTAAAAGAATTTTTCCTTATTGAAGATTTTGTTAATTTAGAATCAACTTATAAAGCTAAATTAAAAGGTGCTTTAGAACAAGAGCCAAAAGCCGAAAACAAAAGTACTGAATATGATAAAGAATACGGCAAGCACAATTCTGAAATTGAAAGAATAATTAATGACTTAGATGACAAAAAATTTGCTAAGGCGTTTGGTAATGCTTTCAAAACAGTGTTTACCTCTGGAAATGAAAAAAATAAAGTTGATGCAATTTATAAAGTGGGCGAAAATTTTGTAACCTTAAATGAAAAAGGAATTTTAATTCAAAACTTACATAAATTTGATAAAGAAGAAGAAATTAAACAACTTATTGTTAAAGACCTGACAATTAAATCAAAAGCAAACTATTCTCCAACATTTACAACAGAATTATTTGATTTAACTAAGATTTTTTCAGACATTTTAAACACTTCATTTCAGCTAAATGAACTTTTAAGTCAAGAAAAATTCAAAAATTACATTAAAGAACAAGAATATACACCAATTGATTCTGATAAAGCTAAGAAGTTTAATGATGATGATATTAAAGCAGCACAGGATTACATTAAAACAATAGAAATTAGTAATCAAAGTACATCAATAGCAAACAAATATAAACAAATTGATGATTATATTAAAAACCAAATTAACCTTGGTTTAGTACTTGATTATAAATATGACCAAACTAAAAACAAATACACTATTTCACCACACAACATAGAAGCTAATATTACTGATTATTTATTTAATTTAATTGTTAAATATGTGCTAGGTAACTAGTAAGAAAAGGAATAAAATATTATGAAAAAAATAAATAAAATATTATGAGTTTTAGCTCCTTCTGCAACAGTATTACCTATTGCTGCTATTTCTGCATCTTGTGGCAAAACCGATAATTCAACCAAAAAAGAAACACCAGGTTTTCAAAGTGGATTTTTAAAAGAAGCTACATCGAAAAATCAAATTCTTTTATCTATTGTTAATACATATTTAGGAAGTTTTTATCAAGAAGAAATCAAGCTTTTACCTGAAGCAAATAGAGCACCTGAAAAAGACCCTGTTCTTGCGCTAATTAATAATAAAACTTCACAATTTCATAAAGACATATATAACATTTTTAAATTCTATGCTAATAAAGAAGTAGATTCAAACCCACAATTCTTTTGAAATATAAAAAATGATTTTGTTAAATTAAATATTGATACAACTCAATATAATCCTGAAATTGGAAAATTGCCAAGTGAAGATGAATTTATTTTCTTAATGAATAATTCAAAGTTTTTGGCAAAAAATATCAGACTTCAATTAGAAAAACTTCTAGTTGCAAAAATATATCTACTAAAATCAAGAGAAGAGTATAAAAAACTTTCATTAAATGACAAAGGCTTAGATAAATATCAAGTTAGCTTAGAAAAAGAAATGAAAAAAGATTCTACTTCTTCAACTAAAAAAGATATTTATAATGCTTTAGACTTTTCAGCATCAAACTTATACTTAATTAAATATTTAGTTGAAAATTCATTGATTCAAAAATGAAGTTTCAGTGATGACCAAAACATGGATTTAAGAGAAGGTAAAACTAATGTTAAATCATTTGAAGATTTTAACAATCTAGCTCGTTATAATCCATCAGAAAAACCAAAATTTGATTATAATCCAGCAGCAAAACACCCAGAATATATACTTAAAACTGGTGCATCTGAAAATTATGATCTAAAAAATCTAAGAGCATATAATGGAATAATAACCAATAAAGAATCATCAGGTGATTTATCAACAAGTATTTATACAATACAAAGACATAAATCTCCAATTTTTGGGTTCTTAGATCCTAAAACTCAAAAAGTTTATGACCAAGATCACTTTAAATTTAGAGAAATTTTAAAAACAGCGGACAAATGACCAGCCTTATTAGCAAGTGCTCAATTAAAAGCAAAACAAGATAAAGTTAATAAAGACACTTCATTTAGTGCTAAAGATGTTGAATTTATAGGTCTTGTTAGAGATACCAAAAATGAAAAATTATTTACCAAAACAGTAGTTGTAAATTCGATTGTATATACATTGCAATTTGAAATTAATAGTTCAATTAAATTTACTGGTGAAAAAGATGGTGTTCTAAGAGTTCCAGTTACTTTAAACATTAAAGAACTAGCTAAGAGACATGAAATTTCATTAAACATTGACTTAGAATATAAAACTAATAAATTTATTGATCAAACTGAAGGTAAAAAATATAATCTAGATAAATTACCTGCGCATGTTACTATGATTAGTAAAGATGGCAAGAAAATAGAAGCAGCTTATGTTGTTAAAATAGCTCCTTCATATCTTAAAAAATCAATTAAGGATAATGAAGGCAAAACAAAAGAAAAAAGTATTTTTAGCCTTGAAGAAACTCCATGAAATTATGCAGATCAACAAGATATTTTAGCTAACCACATAGTTTTAACTCAAGGAGATACTTTATTTAGAGAAGTAAATAAATACATTACAGGTAACTTAGGCTTTAAATTAGAATCACAAAACAAAACAATTTCAGATATTCTAAAAACAGAAGGATGAATTTAATGGAAAAAGACACATTTCAGAGAATTATTGATAGAGAAATTCCAGCGACAATTATTTATGAAGATGCAGATGTGATTGCAATTTTAGATATAGATCCAGTTGAAAAAGGGCATTTTTTAGTAATACCTAAAAAATATTCACGAAATTTATATGATATTGATAACGAAACCCTAGCTAAATTGTTCCAAAAAGCAAGAGAATTAGCTGTTGAACAAACAGAAAAATTAAATGCCTCAGGCTTTAAATTAACAGTTAATAATAATGAAAGTGCTGATCAAACTGTGTTTAGAACTCACATTCATATTATTCCCTATTACGATTAATAGAAAGACTTAGAATTTATTTTTATGGAAAGAAAATACTCAGAACAAGAACAAGTTAGAAGATCAAAAATTTCACAATTAGCTAATAAAAATATTAGAGCATTTAATGCAACAATTAAGCCTACTATTTGCTCTAAAGAAATTAACAATTTATATGCCTCAAAAACTAAAGACCAAATAGAAGCAAAAAAGCAAAATGCTATATTTAATGGTCGTGTAATGACTCAAAGAGGTCCTTTTTTAGTGCTACAAGACCGTTATGGAAGTATGCAAGTTTATGTTGATAAAAAATCTCTAGATGAAATTTCATTAGAGGTTTTAAAACAACTTGACTTAGGCGATATTATTAGTGTTGAAGGTTATGTATCAAAAACAAATACTGATGCTTTGATGGTTAAGTCTTCAAAAATTACTTTATTAACTAAAGCTTTAAAACCCTTACCTGATAAATATCATGGTTTAGTAGATCCTGAAGAACGTAGAAGACATCGTTATGTTGATACCATAGTTAACGAAGAATCAAAAAACACTTTTATTTTAAGATCAAAAATTATTAAAGGTGTTAGAGAGTTTTTTGATAATTTAGATTACCTTGAAGTTGACACTCCTGTTTTACAACCGATTTTAGGTGGAGCTGCTGCAAAACCTTTTGTAACATTTTATAATGCTTTAAATAGTAATTTTTATTTAAGAATTGCTACTGAATTACCATTAAAAAAATGTATTGTAGGTGGACTTGAAAGAGTTTATGAAATTGGGCGTATTTTTAGAAATGAGGGTGTAGATAGTACTCATAACCCTGAATTTACTTCAATTGAATTTTATGAAGCATATTCGGATATGTGAGGTATGATGGAACGTACCGAAGGCGTTTTTAAACACTTAACTGAAAAATTAGGTATTAAAAAAGTTAAATTTAACGGACATGACATTGAATTTAAATTCCCATTTGCTAAAATCAACATGGTTGATGCTATTAGTGAAAAAATTGGAGTTGATGTTAGAAAATTAGACGATAAACAAGCAATTGAACTAGCTAAAAAACACAACATTAAAACTGAAAAATACTATAAATTAGGTCACGTAATTAATGATCTATTTGAAAAATATATTGAAGATACTTTAATTCAACCTACTTTCGTTTATGGTCATCCTATTGAAATTAGCCCATTAGCATTCAAGGAAAAAGATGATGAAAGATTTACTCAAAGAGCTGAATTATTCATTGGAACAAAAGAATTTGCTAATATGTTTACCGAACTTTCAGATCCAATTGACCAACTTGAAAGATTTGAATCACAACTAGATGAAAGAGAAAACGGTAACGAAGAAGCTAATGAAATTGATTGAGATTTTGTTAATGCTTTAGAATATGGTTTACCTCCAACAGGTGGATGTGGAATCGGAATTGATAGATTAATAATGCTATTAACTGAAAATGACTCAATAAGAGACATTTTACTATTCCCACAATTAAAAGACTTAAAATAATTTAGAATTTCAAGTTTTAACACTTTTAAACTAAGTGCTAGTAAACTTGAATTTTTTTGTTATACATATAAAGCTTCAATTTTATTAATTTATTAACTTAAATTAATATAATTTAAATAAATATGGAAAATAAAACATTTAGTTTAACTATCAAAGAAGAAATAATGAATCGACCACTGAAAAGACAAGAAAAAATGAATTTGCTTAGTGGCATTTTTGCTACTTCTAAAATTGAACAAGGCGAATTTAAATTAATTATTAATAATAAAGATTTATATACTTTTGTTAGAAAGATTTTAGATGAACTAAATGTCAAATATTATCAACCTCATAAAAATGAATTTTGCATAATTAAGGCCACTTTTTTAAATTCGAAATTAAAAATGGAAAGGGATTATTTTTCAGGAATATTTTTATCTAGTGGTTCAGTTTCAAATTTTAAAAGTCTTTCTAATCACTTGGAACTTAAATATTATGATTTTTCTATAGCTAGTGAATGTGTCAAAATTTTGAACAAATATAATTTAAATTTTAAATTAATCAAGCGAGATAAAAAATACATTACTTACATTAAAAAAATCGAGAATATATGCGATTTTTTAAAAGCTATCGAAGCTATTAATTCTTATTTCAAATTAGAAGAATATAAAATTGAAAGAGATTATTTAAATAATATTAATAGAATAACAAATTTTGATGTTTATAATCAACAAAGAATTGCTAATGCTAATGTTGTTTTTTTAAAAAACCTTGAATTTATAGAACAAAACAATTTAATTTCATATTTTGGAATTGATGAAATGAAATTTTTTAATATAAAGAAAAAAAACTTGGATTTAAGCCTAACCGATTTAGCTTCTATTTTAGAAGAACACAATATAGTAAAATCAAGATCTTCCCTAAATCATTCATTAATAAAGCTTAAAAAAATTGTTGCAAAATATAATCGAAAAAATTTTTAACTTTTTTTTGCAAATAAAAAAAATTAATATATAATATTAAACATAGCAACCATAACGAAGGGGCCCACCTGATTCCATTCCGAACTCAGCAGTTAAGACCTTCAGTGCCGAAAATACCATTAGGGAAGATAGGTCGTTGCTTTTTTTATTTTCTTTTTCAATAATTTGTAATAATTATAAATATTATGGAACACAAAGAATATGAGGATTTAGGAATATTATTAAGCATCAAACCACACCTTGAAAATGATGCAATTATTCAAGTGTTGTTTAGCAAAAACATTATTAGCTTATATGCAAAAGGAATTCAAAAAGGAACTTCAAAAAACCGGCTAAATCTTCAGTTATTATCATTAATAAACTTTGAAATAATTAGTTCAAAAAATCCTAATGGACTTAGCACTCTTAAAAGAGCAACTCTAATTAAAGCATTTCCATATTCAGAACACTTGCAAGAAAATTTTAAAACTATTGGTCATTTTTTAAAAAAACAAACTCCAAATAATAACTTAGAAATTTTGATTAGTGCATATAAACAAATATTAGACAACATTGAATCTAGTCCAATTCATTGTATTTCTTATTTTTTATTAAAAATAGCTGAAATTAATGGACTCAGACCTATATTTCATAAATGTGTAGAATGCAATAATGTTGATAACATTATCGATTTTGAGTTTTATAAGGGTGGTTTTTTGTGTTCAAAACATTCACAAGATTCAAAAAACATTGAACTATTAAGGTCATTATACTGACTAAGTAGAGATTTAAAATCTTTTATTATAGAATCTAAAGAACCGGAAGTTCTAAAAATAAAAATTATGCTATTGGAATTTCTAAAAAATATAATTTAAAACCCGCCATAAAACGACGGGTCTTATTTTTCATTTTCTTTTTGAACTTTAATACTATTTTGTTTTTTTTTACTTTGAGTTTTTTTATTTAGCTCATTTGTTCTTTTAGTTTGTTTAATTGATTTAGTTCTAGTTTTAAGTTTTTTATCATCTTTTTTAGTTTCCGAATTATTTTTAGATTCTTTATTAATTTCATTGGTTAATAAAATAGTTGGAAGAATAACTATATTACGTCTTTTATTTTTATAAAAGAAAGGATCTAATCTGTCAATAATTAATTGTTTTAATTGCGGAATAGTTCATTCTTTTTCATTTTTAATAGTATAAAGAATTGCTCCATGAACCAAACGTTTTGCTTCTTCTACTAAGTGCAATGAATTTTTTACAAAAAAAGCACCTCTTGAAATAATTCTTGGCTTGCCTAAAATTATTTTCTTTTCTTTATTTATAGCCACAATTACATTAATGAAACCGTTTTGGCCTAATTCCATTCTTTCTTTCATGATTTGAGAATTAGTTTTAGATAAAATGTTTCCATCAATAAAAACGGGCCCGAAATATACTTTTTCTTCAGCTAAAGAAATTTTGTGATTTTGTAAATAATAAACATCACCTAAATTCGCTACTATAACATTATTTGGTTCCAAACCGCTTTCTATTGCTGTATATCCATGAACTACACTCATACGATATTCACCATGATAAGGAATGAAATATTTAGGTCTAGTTAATTCAAATATCTTAAGGTGTTCATCTTTATAAGCGTGTCCAGAGGTATGTAAATAACCATCTACACCGTTTTCTCTGATTATTGCACCTAATTTGTATAATCTATTAACTAATAATTCACACTTAGATCTGTTGCCAGGAATAGGACTGGATGAAAAAATTATTGTGTCTTTTGGTTTGATAGTTACATTAGGATGTTTACCAAATGACATTTTAGCTAGCCCAGCCATTTCTTCACCTTGAGAACCTGTTGTTAAGATTAATAGTTCATTTTCATTATATTTAGACATGTTTTTTTTGTCAATAAAAACTTCATCTGGAGCATTTATATATCCTAGTCTTCGACCAATATCAACATTATCAACCATTGATCTTCCAAAAGGAATTACTTTTTTGCCTAATGTTGCTCCTAATTCAATAATTGCCTTAATTCTTGTCAAGTTTGAAGCAAAAGCAGTAACAATTATTTTTCTTTCAGCTTCAAGCATGTATTTTTTAATGTCCTTTAAAATATCACTTTCAGAAGGTGAGTGATTAGGACGCATTGAGTTAGTAGAATCTGAAAAAAGTACATCTAACCCTTCATCGCCCATTTGTTTAAGTTTAGAAAAATCTGTTAAATTACCAATCGGAGTGTAATCAAATCTAAAATCACCCGTCATCATTAGACTACCATTAGGAGTTTTAACTCTAACTCCAAAAGCATCAGGAATTGAATGTTGAGCTGTTCATCAATCAACAGAACAATCGTCAAAATTAACTACTAAGTCTTTATGAATTTCGATAAATTCAACATTAGTTTTAATTTTCATATCAGCAAATTTTAGCTTTAAATATTGAATTGCAATTCTTGGTGCATAAATTCTTTTAATGTCCACTTGTTGAACTAAATAAGGTACACCACCAATGTGGTCTTCGTGCCCATGTGTTATAAATAAACCTTCAATTTTGTCTTGATTTTCAGCTAAATAGCTAAAATCAGGAATTGAGCCACTTATTCCTGTTACGAATGTATCACAAAACTTAATTCCAGTATCAATAATAAAAATATGTTTATCATATTCAATAATTAAGGTACTTTTACCAATTTCTTGCATTCCCCCTAAACCAAAAATTTTCGTTGGTTTCATATCATTCCTCCGTTTTTTGTGTATTATATATAAAAAATATAAAAAGATATAGTCTTAATTATTTTAACAAAATATATAATTATAATTATCAATATCCACTAAAAAAATATGGAGGCATTTATGACAAGCGAAAGAAGCTTTTCTATTGTAAATTTAATACTAAAATTTGTAGCAATTATTTTAATCACTGTCGGTATATATTTTTTTGTTACAAATTTTTTAAACTTTATAAAGGTGAATAATAAATCATATGATGAAACAAATTTAGACATTCTATTTCAAGACCTAAAATCACTTTTTGCAACAAATAAAAAATATTTTTATTTAGCAATTAGCGGAATTATATTAGCTTATTTAACTTATATATTTGACATCGTTATTTTATCAATCGCAAGCTGGAGTTCACAAGCTAGCGGAAAAATTCAACTATTAGTTTCAACAATCTTGCCAATTCCACTATGAGTTGTTTCTTGAATTGGTAACATTTTAATAATTGCTAAAAAAAGAGATAAGACAATTCAAGTTTAGTGCTTTAATTATATTGGTGAAATTATGACAAAAAAAGAACTAGAAGAAAAAAAGCACTATTGTAAGAAATCTTTTAAAGATGCTAAAGCAGTAATTGTTCGTGGCAACATGTTTATGTTAGCCATTGGTTTATTACTAGGAGCTGCATTTGGAGCAGTTGTTAATTCATTGGCTAATGACGTTATTATGGCAGCAATTGCTAATGTATTTAAGGTTGACAATTTAGCAGAATGAAAAGTAGGCCCTGTATTAATAGGTAAATTTTTGGCTGCATTATTATCATTTGTAATTGTGGCAACATTTATATTTATTGGCTTATTTTTAGTATTCTTTATAAGAAACTTAATTCAATACAAAAAAGCCAAAAAACAACCAATTGAACCAGAAGCAGAACCTGCACCAACAACTGAAGAAATGATCTTAGAAGAATTGAAAAAAATTAACAGTGAACTTTCGAAAAAAAATCAAAAATAGAGGGGAAAAATTTCAAGCCCTTCTATTTTTTAATATCAAATGATTGTAATCTAAAATTAGGTGTTTTATCTTATAGATAATAAAAATTAAATCGTAAAAAATTGTTATAATTTAGACGTGTTTTAAATATTTTGAAAACACTTATAAAAAGTCTATCTAAATTAATAAAATTAAGCCACTTGTTTTATAGCAAGTGTCAAGATAAACATTTTAAAGATACAGGAGAAAATACATGCCAATGAATTTAAAAGGTCGTAGTTTAGACACAGCTCTAAATTTTACAACCGATGAAATTAATTATTTATTAGATCTTTCATGAGATCTTAAAAAAGCTAAAATGCAAGGGTTACATACAAACAGTCGTCCTCTAGTAGGAAAAAACATTGTTATTATGTTCCAAAAAGACTCAACAAGAACACGTTGTGCATTCGAAGTTGCTGCTGCTGATTTAGGTGCAAGTTGTACTTACATCGGACCAACAGGGTCAAACTTTGGTAAAAAAGAATCAGTTGAAGATACAGCTATGGTTCTAGGACAAATGTATGACGGTATTGAATTCCGTGGTTTTAAACAAACAGACGTTGATGCTTTAGCTAAATATTCAGGTGTACCAGTTTGAAACGGCTTAACAGATGCTGAACACCCAACACAAATGTTAGCTGACTATTTAACATTTAAAGAACAAGTTGGAGACCTAAGAGGAAAGAAAATTGTTTTTGCTGGTGACATCAAAAACAACGTTGCTCGTTCATTAATGATTGGTGCAGCATTCTTTGGTGTACACATTGTTTTATGTGGACCAAAAGCTCAATGAGAAATTGTTAAAAATGGACCAGACCACAAAGAAGTTTATAAAGCAGTTCAAAAATTATTTGAACGTAACGGTGGTTCAGTATCATTTTCAGATAACAAAATCGAAGCTGCTAAAAATGCAGATGCAATTTACACAGACGTTTGAGTATCTCTAGGAGAACCATTTGAAATTTTTGAATCACGTATTCAAGAATTAGGTGCTTTCCAAGTTGATATGGCTATGATTAAAGCTGCAAAAGAAAATGTAATTTTCTTACACTGTCTACCTGCATTCCACGATGACAAAACTTTATTCTCATCTGAAATTAAAGAAAAATTAGGTAAAAAATACCCAGTTGTTGCAACCGGAGCTATGGAAGTTACAGATGAAGTATTCCAATCAAAATACAACAAATCAATTTCACAAGCTGGAAACCGTATGCACACAATTAAAGCAGTTATTTTAGCTACAATAGGATACTAATTATGAGTAGAATAGTTATTGCTTTAGGCGGAAATGCCTTAGGAAATAATCCAGCAGAGCAAAAAGAACTAGTTAAAATTCCAGCTAAAAAAATAGCTGAATTAGTAAAAGCTGGTCACGAAGTTATTGTTGGACATGGTAACGGACCTCAAGTTGGTATGATTTTTAATGGTTTTGTAAGTGCTGCTTCAGTAAATGCAAAATCACCTTTAGTACCATTGCCAGAAGCTGGCGCTATGTCACAAGGATACATTGGTTACCACATGGTTAATGCTATTACTAATGCATTTAAAGAAGAAGGTTTAAAAAATAAGGAAGTTTTATATCTTTTAACTCAAACATTAGTTGACCCTAAAGATCCAGCTTTCTTAAACCCAACTAAACCAATTGGTCCTTTCTTTGCTTCGAAAGCTGAAGCCGAAGCTGCAAACCCTAATAGTGTAATAGTTGAAGATGCAGGTCGTGGTTTTAGAAAAGTTGTTGCTTCACCAAAACCTATTAACTTTGTAGGTATTAACCAAATGATTAACTCAATCAATGCAGGTGCTACAGTTATCGTAGGTGGTGGCGGTGGTATACCAACAGTTGAAGATAAAAATGGTTTTATCGAAGGTGTTGATGGAGTTATTGACAAAGACTTTGCATTGGCAAAAATGGCTGCATTAGCTAAAGCTGATTATTTTATAGTTTTAACAGCTGTTGACTATGTTAAAGTAAATTTTGGCAAACCAGACCAAAAGAACTTAAAACATGTTACAAAAGCTGAAATTGAAAAATATATTGGTGAAAATCAATTTGCACCAGGAAGTATGTTACCAAAAGTGCAAGCAGCTATTAAATTCGTTGAAGAAGGCGGAAAAGCTGCATTCATCGGTGACCTAAAGGATTTAGAAAACATTATTGCTGAAAAAATCGGTACAAAAGTTACTTTAAATTAATTTCAAAAATTATATATATAAATAAAAACACATTCATCGCACAAAAGGCAAAATGAATGTGTTTTTTATAGTTTGTTTTTTGTTAGCTCATAAAGTACAATGCCAGTGGCAACTGATACATTAAGTGATTGAACTGATTCGCTTTTTTGATTAATAAAAATAATTTCATCAGATTTTTTGAGCAATGTCTTTGATACACCCGTGGCTTCATTGCCCATAATTATGGCACTAGGAGCATTAAAATTAGCCTTAGCTAAATCTTTAGCCTTATTATCTAAAGCAGTAGCATAAATTCAAAATTCATTTTTTTTCAAATACTCAATTGCGTCTAATAGACTTCCTACTTTTATTACTTTAATGTTTTTAAATCCCCCTGAAGAAATCTTTAGTACGGTTGAATTAACATCTACAGCGCGATCTTTTGGAATAATTATGTGTTTAATTCCAAAAACATTAGCTGACCTCATAATAGCCCCAAAGTTCTGTGGGTCTTGAATATGATCAAGAATTAAAACTACTTCGGGTTTATCTTTTACGATAGTTCCAATATCATAATATTGAAAATCACTGATTTTAGCAATAAAGCCTTGGTGATTGCCATTTACCATTCTATTCATTTCATTAAGACTTAAAAATTTAATATTTTTAAATTTAATTAATTTAGCATCACTACTTTTTAATAAATAAACTTCTTTAATAGGAAAATTATTATTAATAGCCTCAATCACTGAATTTTTTCCATAAATTAGATTTTTCATTAGATAATTTTTCTTTCTTTTAGTGTGTTTCTAATCAAATCAGCTTCTTCATAGTTTTTATTTTTTACTAAAATGTTTCATTTGTCATATAAATCTATATCTTCTTGGCTTAGGTTTTTAGTAGCAAAAGAAAAACCTAAAATTTTCATAATTTCAATAAAACTTCCAACTGTATCTTTGTTTTTCGATAATTTAATAATATTTTTATAAGCTTCTGAAAAATTCAAATCAGCAACATAATTAATTACTTCTTTGATTAAATTTTCATTTTTTGTAACTTGATAATTTTGCAATACCAAACTGTTTTTTAACAAAATAAATTTATCAATTATATTTTGATTAGCTACTAATAAATCATCAGTTAAATTAATAGGTTTTGAATAATTAGTAGTTAACATTAATAATTTATATGTATCAGCATCATACTTTTTTAAAAAATCATGTGGAAAAATTAAGTTTCCGATTGATTTTGACATTTTTTGATTTTTATAATTGAGTGTTCCAAAATGCATTCATTTTTTAGCAAGAGGCTTTCCATATATGGCATAGTGCTGTATGTTTTCATTTTCATGGTGTGGAAAAATTAAATCAATTCCTCCACCATGAATATCTATAGTTTCATTTCCAAAATATTTAGATATAAAACAACTACATTCAGTGTGTCATCCAGGTCTACCTAGACCAAAAGGACTGTCAAATTTAATTCCTTCTGTTGTTGATTTTCATAGTGCAAAATCTTCACTGTTTTTTTTGTTTAAATGTTCTTCTTCATTATTAATAAGGTTATCTATTTTTTGATTGCTTATTGAACCATATTCACTTTTATATTTGTATAAATCAAAAAATACATTTCCATTTATTTGATAAGCTGAATTGTTTTGCAACATTTTATTAATATATTCATAAATATCATTAAGTGATTCGGTTACTTTTACAATTTTATCTGGCTTTTGTAAATTGAAAATTTTAAATAATTCTAAATAATATTCAGTATATTTTTGTGCTATTTCATATTCAGTTGTATTTTCTGCAGCTGCTTTTTTAATTATTTTGTCATCAATGTCAGTAATGTTAGTTAAATAATAAATATTTTGACCTAAAAATCTTTGCGCTCTTATCATTAAATCAAATGTAACTGTAGGTCTTAAATTTCCAATATGGGGATAATTATAAACAGTAGGCCCACATAGATAATATCTTCTTAAATTTTTCATATTATTAAATTATACTTAAATTTAATTTTTAGTTTATTAGTTCAAAATTTAGCATCAATTTTTAAATTATTTAACGATTACAAAAGTCCCTAAATATATGATTTTAATTATATAATATTAATGTTATGAAAACGGCTAAAGATATAATTATAAGCTCAATAAAAGAAGCTTTAGAAAAACTAAAAATAAACAAACCAGTAGTTTTAACGGAGGCAAAAAACTACGGAGATTATTCTACAAATATTGCTTTAACATTGCAAAAGGATTTAGCAAAAAAAGCAACAGAAATAGCTCAAGAGATTGTTAGAAATATTGACTTAAATAAATACAAAGAAATTTCAGAAATTAAGATAGCTGAACCAGGATTTATTAATTTTTGAGTTTCAGATTCAGTTATTGCTGATACTGTTAATTTGATTAATAAATTGGGCAATGAATATGGAAGTGGTTCAAAAGAAAATAAAGGTAAAATTAATGTTGAATTTGTTTCGGCAAATCCAACAGGATATTTACATATTGGACATGCTAGAAATGCAGCAATCGGAGCAACATTATCAAAAATTTTAGAAAAGGCCGGTCATAAAGTAATTCGAGAATATGTAGTTAATGATTATGGTAACCAAATGAACAAATTGGCTATTTCAATTTATTCAAGATACCAACAAATTTTTGACAAAAACTATGAATTACCTGAAGATGCTTATCGTGGTGGAGACATTATTGAATTCGCACAAGCATTTTATGAAAAAGAAAAAGAGAAATATAAAGATGTTGAATATACAGCTGAAATTGAAAAACTATTTAGAAAATTTGGTAGAGATTTTGCTTTAGAAAACATTGAAAAAGATTTGGCAAAATTTGGAGTTTGATTTGATGTTTATACATCTGAAACTTCTCAATATGAAAATGATTTAGTTTGACCAGCTATTAGAAGACTTAAAACAACATATAAAAAAGATGGTGCCACTTGATTACAAACCACTAAAGGTGGTAAAGATGATAAGGATCGTGTAATCATCAAAACTAATGGTGATTCAACTTATTTATGTGCAGATATTGCATATCATGAACAAAAATTTAAACAACTAAACGACCCTGAAAAAGGAATCATAATCGACGTTTGAGGAGCAGACCACTCCGGATATGTGGAGCGTGTAAAATTTGCTTTTGAAGACTTAGGATACCGTAGAGATCAATTTGAAGTTATCTTATTTCAATTAATTAGAGTTATGAAAGATGGTAAGGAAATTAAAATGTCTAAGCGTCTTGGAACTTCATTAACTCTAAGAGAATTAATGGATGAAGTTGGCAAAGATGCCATAAGATTCTTTTTAATTGAAAGATCATATAATTCAAAAATTGATTTTGATATTAAAAAAGTTACTAGCGCTGATGAAAGTAACTCTATGTATATTATTAAATATGCTCATGCACGTTGTGTTCAATTATTAGAAAAATTATCTTATGAAAATCCTCAAGCTACAGATTTAAGCGACGAGTATTCACAAAAATTAGTTGCAGAATTAAAAGAATACCCAGATCTAATCACAACAATGGCAAAAAACTATAAAGTTAATTTATTACCACCTTACTTATTAAAACTAGCTAGAGCGTTTAATTCATTTTATTCAAATGTTAAGGTTCTAGATTCAAATAATGAACAAAGTTATGCAGCTTTAGTTAAAGCAGTTAAAACAGTTTTAGCTGATGCTATGAGATTAATGGATCTAGATATTCCAGAAAGAATGTAATAATAATATGAAATTATTAATTTTGGCACATAATGGTTTTAATGATATTGAACTAGGAACAACATATTCAATCTTTAATTACTTTAAGCATTTTGAAAAAATTACAATTTTTAATCCTGACCTAAATACTAAAGAAGTTATTGGTCAAGGTAATGTACTAAAATTGAGTTGTGAAAATCAAGTTAATTTAGATGAATATGATGCAATTTTCATTCCTGGTGGCTCTGGAGCTCAAACACTAAGAAAGGATAAAGAATCTTTAGATATCATTAGACAATTTAAAAATAGTGATAAATATATATTTGCTATTTGCGATGCCCCTAATGTTTTGTATGAAAACAACATTATTGATGATTCTATCAATTATAGTTCATATCCAATTAGTTCAAATTTTAAAGAAGGCTTAAAAAGGAATAAAAATGATGTCACAGTTGATAAAAAAATTGTAACAGGTAGATGTCCTTCAGCCTCTTTAGAATTTGCTTTAGAAATTTTAAAATTACTTTTTGACGCCGATGAAGTTAACCATTTTATAAAATATTTAAAAGCTGATTTAGAATAAATTTTATATAAAAAAATTCAAGTTTTCTTAGCTAATGCTGGAGGCTTGAATTTTTATTTATAAAACTAAAAAATCAAATTTCAACAGATTAAAAAAATATCGAAATTATTATGTCAATGTTAGAATTAGGGTATATGAAGCGCATTTTTCATATATGAAAAAACTAAATTGGAGGTGTAAAATGAAGAAACTTTTATTTTTAGGAAGTACTATACTAAGTTTACCTTTTACTATCATTAGTTCAAAATTAGAAAAAAATAATGAGATTAATATTTCATTAGCCAAAAAAATTGTTCTAGAAGATTATAAAAAAATTACTAGAATGAAAGATGTTAAAATTAAATTTACAAAATACTTACAAGTTGATAAAAATTTAAGATCTTTATTAGTTGTTTATGAAAAAAGAGGATATTCAATAATAAGCTTAGCAAATGGGAAAATAATTGAAGTGAATCCTTTTAGTAAAAAATATTTAAATTTAGATAAAGAAGTTCAAAATGAAAAACTTTTATATAAATATTTAAATGATATTAAAATATTAGACAAAGATAATAAAGAATTAAAGTCAAATTTTAAAAAAGAAATATTTTACAATAATGACGAAAACTCATTAAATTTGAAAATTGAAAATTTAGATTACAAAAGTTCACAAAACCGTGGAAAACCAGAATTTGAATGACCAAAAGGTCAAAGTGAAAAAGCACCATTTGTATATGCTGATTATGAAGTACCATATTCTTGATATTTTAAACTAAGTGGCTCTAATAATCATGGATATTTGGACGGCAGTGGATATCAAATTTATAAAGATTATTCAAACATTGAACCTTACTATAAGGGAAAATACTATGGTCAATCTCCAGAATCTGGGTTGTGTGGCTATATTGCTATGAATTTATTGATAATGTATAGAATGCTTTTTTATAACTCAAATTATTTTAACGATTGAGAAAAAGAAGAATTTGTTAGACCAGGAGAAGATATATATCATTCTAATTATTTAGACAGCAATCATTTACCTACATTAAAACCTGATTTTACAAAATATTTATATCAAAAAACATGATTTGCTACTGGTGTTGATAAATGATGAAATCTTAAATATATTGTTGATAGTTTTTTAAAAAATAAATGACAACAAGGAAAAATTAATTATTCACATTGAGGGGACTATTCATTTTTTGGTAAACCATGGTCAACTATAGTTTATAATAAAACTCCAACAGCCCTAGCTGGGCTTTATTCTCCAGGTTCCACAGGTAAAGATGGCCATGTAATTGTGGCTTATGGAGCAAATAGAGACGGAAGATTTTTAGTTAACTTGGGCTGGGGTGCAAATGATAGTCAAGTTTTCGTCACCAAGGAGTTATTTAGCCATGGAATGAATTATGCACTAAATGATAAGTCAGAACGAAAAATGGGTCAAAATAGATTTTTTTCATATAATGGTGAACTTATTGATGGTTCACAGTTTGAACAAATTTTAAATATGAAGGGGATAATATAATAATGAAGAAATTCTTATTACTTAATTCATTAATGATTTCTGCTATACCTATATCTATTTTATCTATTTCTTGTTGCCGATTTCCAAAGTATAATAAAAAAGAACTGCATGAAGAAATTGAAAAAACAAAAGGGCTAAAAATAGTTTCTATTTCAGCTCCATTGTTAAAAGGTCCAATAGAACCCGCTTACAAGAAAAATGACATTATTTTTAGTTTGGAAGATAAAAGTAAAGATCCTAATTATCAATCTATCACTATAAAAGATTTCAAAGGTCAAAAAAACCAAGAAAAAACAATCTATTTTTTAATTCCATATAAAGAAAAATTAAAATATAAAAATAAAGAACTAACATATTTTTATATGCCTGGTCGCTGAATGAATTATAGAAAAAATAAACATTTGAGTTTTACTTGGTGTATAGGCTATAAATATATTGGAAAAGAAAAGGAATCTGAATATTACTTTGAAGGTGAAGAAAACAAAAAAATCACAATTAATCTTAAAGTTAAAATCTTAATAAGCAATAGGTTTAATGAATTACATTTGACATTAAATGATACTAGTCAAATTTTAATAGTTGAAGAAATTTAAGCATTAAATAGAACCAAAGGAGACCTAATGAATAAAAAAAATTTGCTTTCAACTTTAATTGCACCAACTTTACCATTAACAATAATTTCAGTTTCTTGTAATTGATTTAATATGAATAAAGAAAAAATACGCTTCGACAAAAAAATAGACCAATATAAAGGTTATAGGGTGACTTCAGTATTTGGCACTATTACTAATGGTCCAATAGAACCCGCTTACAAGAAAAATGACATTATTTTTAGTTTGGAAGATAAAAGTAAAGATCCTAATTATCAATCTATCACTATAAAAGACTTCAAGGGTCAAAAAAACCAAGAAAAAACAATCTATTTTTTAATTCCATATAAAGAAAAATTAAAATATAAAAATAAAGAACTAAAAATTTGTCATCTTTTAAACAATGATAAACTTTATGAATATAAAAACAATGGTTTTTTCCATTTGAAATGTGGACTAGGATATGAATATTATTCTGAAGAAAATAATTCTGAGTATTATTTTGAAGGAAAAGAAACTCAAAAAATTCCAATTATGATTGAAATTAACAAAATACAAGATTACCTAGATTATGAAATAATATTAAAAATAAATAATACGTATCAAAAAATATATATAGAAGGATTGAAGTAAAACGAAATAAAAAAATGGCGGGTAAGAGAGGATTTGAACCTCCGCGGGTGCTTTAACACCCCTACAGTCTTAGCAGGACCGCCTCTTCGACCACTTGAGTACTTACCCGTACACATTAGCAATTAGTATTATATACTAAAACAATCTTCAAAATAAAAATATAGTTCACTAACAAAAAAATCAGTGAACTTATTTTTAATTTTTAGGATATATTTTATTAATATTACCGCTTCAAATACCTTTTTTATCTTCTCTAGCTTTGTCTTGTGCTTTTTTAAGAAAATGATAATAATTTTCATTATCTGTATAAAACTTATTTTTTAAATCAAGGCTAATATAATTCATTTTGGCAAAGCCATTAAAAACTAACTGTTCATTCAAACATAATAATTCATTATTTTTAGTTACAATAACTACAATTCCAATAACCCTGTCATACAAGTCTCGAAAGTTATTGCTTAATTTATCTTTTCCTTTAACTTTAGTTCTTTGTGGGATAACTCATATTGATTTAGCATTTTTTAGTTGCTTAGAAACGAAATTCTTTGCCATTTGGCCATATTTAAATTGTTCACCTTCAGTGGGAACTCAATTATCATTTATTCTTTTTCTGGTTTCTGGTGTGTCAATTCCTGCATATCGACAAATAAATTCTATACTAGTGTTAATTATTCTAAAATTTGTAGTATCCCCATCTTTTTCTCCTATCAATTTAACTTGTGTTGCATGATTAGGACTTAAATTATCAGAAATAACATATTCTTTATTATTAAGAATTAATTTTTTATTTTTGGTATCTAGTGAAGGAGATGTGTTTTCATTATTCCCGTTTGATTGTTTGGTGTCATCTTGACACTTGATTGATACAAGTGGACTAATTAAAACAACTGGGCTTAAGGCTGCTAATAATCATTTAAATTTAATCTTTTTCATACTAATACTTATTTAATAATTCCTTTGTTTTATTAAAAATCATTTCATTAGATAATTTGTATAGTTTTCTTGGATTATAGTTTTTATTTTTTAAAATATCATTGTTTTTTATATATTCTAATAGTCCTTTAGCATTTTCAATTTGCAAATCAGTATTAATATTTATTTTAGTAATTCCAAGACTAATACATTTTTTTAGGTCATTTTCACTAATTCCTGATCCACCATGTAAAACTAATGGAATTTGCAAATTTTCATTAATTTTACTTAATAGTTCGAAATTAATACCGTTTCAGTTTTTTGGATATTCACCATGAACGTTTCCAATTCCAATAGCAAGCATGTCAACACCAATTTCTTTAAATTTTAAAGCTTCTTCTAATTTGGTATAGACAATATCACTAATGCGATCATCATTTACATTTCCTATTGTGCCTGTTTCACATTCTACTGTTATATCTTTTTTTCTAGCTTTTGCAATAATTTTTTTTGATAGTTCTAGATTTTGTTCGAAATCTAGTTTGCTTCCATCAAACATAATGGAGCTAAAATTAGCTTCAATAGCTTGTAAACAATCTTCATAATTTCCATGGTCCAAGTGTAAACAAACTGGTACTTTAATACTTAGGTTTTCTATTAAGGCAACAACTAGATTATAAACCACCTTGTAGCCACCAAAATACTTTATAGCACTAGGACTAACTCCTAATATAATCGGCTTAGAAGTTTCTTGTGCAGCTAATAATACTTGTTTAGTTCATTCTAAATTATTGATATTAATATGAAAAACAACTTTCTTTTGTTTATAAGCATTATTTAGCATTTCTTTTGCATTTACTAGCATAATAAATTAACCTTTATAATCTGGTCTAATTGTTGTTCATGTTCCATCGGCATTGTGGAAAAATTTTCCGTCAACTGTTAGTAGTCTATATAACTCACCACGTTTTTTTAATAATAATTGTTCATCATTAACATTAGGGTCAGTTTCGTTTCTTCATCTTTCAAATAAAATTTCTTTTATTTCGTCAAATAAAGCATTAAATTCTATTGATTTACGACCTCTTAAAATATCTTCAGCAATATTTAGTAATGTCTTATATTCATTTTCTCTCATGTTATACTCCATAAATATTTTTTATTCAATTTTATATTTACAAATTATATTATGTAACAGTGCATTTTTAAGTTTAATTTAAGAAAAAATTAATAAATCATGACTTTAAATTTTAAAAAACAATGTAAAACATTTTTAAAGTGTCTTTAAAAGTCCATTCGCTCGCTAAAAACTAAAAAAATAGTATAATGTAATTGTATAAATTAGTTGTTAAAGTGTTTTTCATTTTTATTAAAAAAATTAGATTTTTAAAATATGTTAACAAATTAAAGTATTTATACAAAAAAACATCATTTATTTGAAAGGAAAAAAATGTCTGTATTTGACAGTAAATTTAAAGGAATTCACGTTTACTCAGAAATTGGTGAATTAGAATCAGTTCTAGTTCATGAACCAGGACGTGAAATTGACTACATTACCCCAGCTAGATTAGATGAATTATTATTCTCAGCTATTTTAGAAAGCCACGATGCAAGAAAAGAACACAAATTATTTGTTTCACAATTAAAAGAAAGAGGAATTAACGTAGTTGAATTAACCGATTTAGTTACTGAAACATATGATTTAGCATCACAAGAAAACAAAGACAAGTTAATTGAAGAATTCTTAGAAGATTCAGAACCTGTTTTAACAGAAGCACACAAAACAGCTGTTAGAAAATTCCTAAAATCAAGAAAAACAACAAAAGAAATGATTCAATTCATGATGGCTGGTATTACCAAACATGATTTAGGAATCGAAGCAGATCACGAATTAATAGTAGACCCAATGCCTAACTTATACTTCACACGTGACCCATTTGCATCAGTAGGAAATGGTGTTACAATTCACTACATGCGCTACAAAGTTAGACAACGTGAAACACTATTTTCAAGATTTATTTTCTCAAATCACCCTAAATTAGTAAATACCCCATGATACTATGACCCAGCAATGAAATTATCAATTGAAGGTGGAGACGTATTCATCTACAATAACGATACTTTAGTAGTTGGTGTTTCAGAAAGAACTGACTTAGAAACAATTACTTTATTAGCTAAAAACATTAAAGCAAATAAAGAAGTTGAATTCAAACGTATTGTTGCAATTAACGTTCCTAAATGAACAAACTTAATGCACTTAGACACATGACTAACAATGTTGGATAAAGATAAATTCTTATATTCACCAATCGCTAACGATGTATTCAAATTCTGAGATTACGATTTAGTAAACGGCGGAGCAGAACCTCAACCAAAAGAAAACGGTTTACCATTAGAAGGATTGCTACAATCAATCATCAACAAAAAACCTATTTTAATTCCTATTGCCGGAAAATGTGCATCACAAATGGAAATTGAAAGAGAAACTCACTTTGATGGAACAAACTACTTAGCAGTAGCACCTGGTGTTGTTATTGGTTACTCACGTAACGAAAAAACAAATGCTGCACTAGAAGCTGCAGGAATTACAGTTATTCCATTCCACGGTAACCAATTATCATTAGGTATGGGTAATGCACGTTGTATGTCAATGCCTTTATCACGTAAAGATGTTAAGTGATAGTCTTCTATAAAATTATTTAATTTTATATATTTAAAAATCCTCTTGCCTATGGCTTGAGGATATTTTTTTATCTTCCTTAAATTTTAATGTGGTAAAATTGTAAAGTACTTGTAAAGTATTCGATAGATTATTCAAATTTAATTAATTTATCAAGCACTATTATGAATTCAATTGCCAGTGCCAATATTAAATATTTGGTGCAAATTGTTCGAAGTAATAGGAAGTTTTAACAAATCAAAAAAACAAAATTTAAAGGAAAGTTAATATGTCAGAACAAAAAACTGTTGAACAAAAACAAGTAGACCAAAAACCTGAACAAAAACAAAATCAAAATTCAGAGCAACCAATAGTTTCGAGAGAAAAACTTTTAGAAGCTGGAGTATATTTTGGTCATAGAGTAAGTCATTGAAATCCAAAAATGAAACAATATATTTATGGTAAAAGAGCTGGAATTCATATTATTGATATTTCAAAAACCCAAAAAACATTGGAATATGCTTACAAATTATTAAATAAAATGGCACAAAAACCAATTTCATTTATTTGAGTAGGAACCAAAAAACAAGCTAAAAATGCCATTGAAGCTGCTGCAAATAGAACAAATTCAGTATATGTTTCAGAACGTTGATTAGGTGGAACTTTAACTAACTCACAAACAATCTTTAGAAGTGTTAGAGAATTAGAAAAATTGGAAGAATTACAAAAAAATGGTTACGTAGGTTACACTAAAAAAGAAGGTTTATTAAACGATAAAAAAATTTCTAAACTACAAAGAAACCTAGGCGGAATTA
Source organism: Mycoplasma enhydrae (assembly GCF_025779955.1). Classification (NCBI taxonomy): domain Bacteria; kingdom Bacillati; phylum Mycoplasmatota; class Mollicutes; order Mycoplasmatales; family Mycoplasmataceae; genus Mycoplasma; species Mycoplasma enhydrae. The sequence goes on along the minus strand of NZ_JAOXHI010000003.1, from coordinate 57,930 downwards.
GAAAATTAGCAGGAAAAGCTCAAATGCCTCAAGTTATGATAGTAGCTTCTCCAATTGAAGATGAAATTGCTATTAAAGAAGCTAAAATCAAAGGTTTAAAAGTTTTTGCTATTCAAGATACAAACTCAAATCCAGATTTAGTAGATTTTGTAATCCCAGCAAACGATGATTCAGTAAAATCAATTTCTTTAATTACCACAATCTTAGCAGATGCTATTGCTTCTGCAAGGGGCGAAAAACCTTTATTTGCATATAAAACAAACGAAGAAGTAGTTTTACCTGAAGAATAATAAATATAAATAAAATAGTATAGGGAGTTTAAATGTCAGTAGATTTGAAAAAAATTAAAGAACTAAGAGAAATAACAAATTCTGGTTTCTTAGATGTAAAAAATGCTTTAGAAGCAACAAATAATGATATTGAAAAAGCAATTGAATGATTGCAAGAAAAAGGAATTATCAAAGCTGCTAAAAAAGCTGGAAGAATTGCAGCTGATGGTATTGTTAGAACAATTGTTAAAGATAACAAAACAGCTGTAATATTTGAACTAAATTCAGAAACAGACTTTGTTGCTAAAAATGAAATGTTTGTTGATTTAACTAAAAAAATCGCTAGTGCATTGCTTGAAAATAACTTTAGCAGTGTTGAAGATATTTTAGGTCTAAAAATCGATGGAGTTACAATCGAAGAACACACAAACCAATTAACAGCTAAAATTGGAGAAAAAATTTCATTAAGAAGAGCACAAAAATATGTTGCAAAGGATGGCGAGGTTGTAGCTGGTTATACTCATGCTAACAATAGAGTTGCTACAATAATTATTGCTAAAGGTTCAAATGCTGATGCTTTAAGAAATGTTTCAATGCATGTTGCAGCCTTAAATCCAGCTTATATAACAGAAAAATGTCTATCTAAAGAAGTGTTAGATGAAATCAATGCACAATTAGAATCGAGCCCTGCGCTAAAAAATAAACCTGAAAAAATTCAACAATCAATTAAGAGTGGTTTGTTAAGAAAAGAATTTAATGAAAGAGGAGTTTTATTATATCAACCGTTTGTAATGGAAGATACTAAAACTGTGGCTCAATACTTAAATGAATCTAATCTAGAAATTCTAGAAGTTCAAAGATATGAAGTTGGCGAGGGTATTGAAAAAAAGAATGTGGATTTTGCTTCTGAAGTTGCAGAACAAATGAATGTTAAATAATTTATAATTAAAATAACGAGAGAATCAAGTCTCTCGTTTTTAATATCTTTCTTTAATGCGTTGATAATTCTTTTTATTTTTATATAAATAAGATTCAATTATGTCTTTTTCATTAATATCAACTAACTGTCCTAAACCTAGATATACTTCAAAAGCCTCTTGAACACTTTTTTTATCTTTATTTTCTAATAAATTACAAAATAGTTTATATGTATGAGCCAATTGCAAATTAAAATTATCATATCTAATTTTAGGCTCTACTTTACTTGGAACTTCCATTTGATAAGCTAAACTAGTAATAAAATGAATTCCATCAGCAAATTCTTCAAGCAATTTTTTTCGATCAATATTTTTATCTTTTTTTCAGTATTTAAATGCTTTTACTTCATTAGCAAATTCACCCAATTCAACTAATAAAGCAATCACTTTTTTGGTGTCAAATAATTCCAAATCTTCTTTTTCTATATTATTAATAAAAGTCTTATCTAAAGTCTTTTGAGCCTCAAAAATCAAGTGCAATTCCATAATATCAAAATTATAGCACTTAATATATTTCATACAAATTATTAAAATTCAAAATATTTAGAATTGTTAGTTCAAATCTTCAACAATAGATTTTTCTATTTTTATTAGTTCAAATAAACAAATATTCTAGCATTGTATTATTCATTTCAAAAAGATTAATGTTTACAATCAGTTATAATTAAGATGTGTTAAACTAAAACATTTTATAAAAAAAGCACACACTAAAAACGAATTATCAAATTAATGTTAAAAAATAAAGATTAACTATTTTTTAAAGAATTGTGAGAATATCATGAAAAATTATAATTTTTTATTAAGCAGTTGCATTACTTCTAAAATATTATTAAACATTGATAAAAAAGCTAACAAAATTTCAAAATCAACTGTATTTTTGTTTATGTAAAGAATATTTTTCTTATTGTCAGCAATATCAATCTTAATACTTGGAGCAGTGAGTGCCAACTTTAAGTATTTAAATGTAATGTCAAGTGTTATTTATGTATATCCAATCATTTTGATAGTTTTCTATTCTATATACATATTGTGAGCATTCAGTTTTTTAAAAACTAAAATTGACAATTTTATAGAAAATCACCAGAATTTTGATTCGCCTATTTTGGGTCACTTAAAAAAACACGGTGAATTAAGAAATTATTTTATATTTAATCTAGTTGTAAATATTGTTATTAATGTATTTGTCATAACTTCTTATATATCATTAACTTATTATTATTCAACTAAAAATAATGAAACCCTAAACTATAATTCGTATTTATTTTTATTAGCATTTTTAGTTTTAAAAATCATTTTTTCAAATTCAACACTTCATATAATGTATGCTAAAAATACAAAAGTTGATTTGAGTTTAAAATATCAAAAAAGAAATAATTTAATTAATTTAATTTCAATTTATTTAACTTCATTAATTACATTAGGAATTTTAACATTTATTTCAATTTTATTTCCAATTAATCAATCATGAAATTTTGGATGAGGCTTTTTAGTATTTTTAATTGCTTTAATACCAATATGAATTTTAGGAATATTCGTTTTTAAATTAATATTATTTTTTATATTTTTACTAAAAGCAGATTGCAAAACTAGCTTAAAACTTAAAATGTTGTTTTTATTCTTATTTTTCAAAGAAGCTAATTAAATATCAAATTTACTCGAAGATTTTCTTCGAGTTTTTGATTTATTATTTTATAATTCTATTTGTTATTAATTTAAGTGCTCCAGTGGCGGAATGGTAGACGCAGTTGACTCAAAATCAACCGGTTAAGAACTGTGCTGGTTCAAGTCCAGTCTGGAGCACCATATAATTTATTTAAAATTGCCCAAACCTCTTTTTTATCAATTAGAGGTTTTTAATTTATAATTGTATTTATAAAATAGGTTTAAATTATGAATAATAGAAAAAATGAACTTAAGAAAATTAAAAGACATGATTTGCATTCAAATTGATATTTAATTTTGTCTTTATGTGCAATAACTGTAAGCTGATTTTTTATTATATATGTATCAGCTATATTTAATAATATTTATTCTGCAAATAGCCTTTTTAGAAAAACAAACGATTTTATTGTCAGCTTCATAGCGGGTTTAATTTCAGGAATACTAGCAATTTTGCTAGCTTTTATATTTCTAGATTTAATCAAAGTATCTCGAATTAAGGATTACTTTGCTTATTATTGTTATTTAAATTCTTTAAAAAATAAATCAAAATATACATTTTTTAAAAATTCAAAAATACCTTCAGAGTTATATAAAAGAAATCAAAAAGCTATGACTAAAAGCTATTTTGTTTCTTTGGTAGCTTCAATACTAGAATACACCGAAACTTCACCTCAGTATAAAAATCTAGTTAATGAAATTGATAGTGATTTTGCAATTCATTCATTTTTAGAGCCTAATTTTGAAAAACAAAAGAAACATGCTATCACAAGAATTGTAATTTTAGATATATTAATTCCTTTTATAATTGATACCATATTAATTCTTTTAGCTATAGCAGTCACAATTAAAAAAGGCACCAAACCTTCTGCTATTTTAAGAGTAATAATAGTGTTTATTTCAACTATTTTTTCATTATGTTTATCTATCACTATTTATGAATTTTATATACTTAATTCAGTTAAGAACTATTCAACTTTTAATGACTTTTATTTACTATCATTTAATAACTTTGAATATAAATATTTAAATTCATCTTTAGTTAAGCGATAATATGTCTTAAAATTAGCCTAGTAATACTTATTAATTTATTAATAAGTTTTATATACAAAAAACCGGGTTTTTGTAAAAATTGTAATACAATTAATATGTGAATAATTATACATACAATCAAAACTCAATTTTCACAACTTCACAATGTCAATTGGTCAGCTAATTGATATTGTATTTTTATTATTTTATTGAAGAAATATGGAAAGGTAAAAACATGAAAAAAATTAATAAGATTTTATTATCTTTAACTCCAGTATCTGCTATGGCTATTCCTTTAATGGCAGCAGCATGTGGTCGTAGATTTGATCAAAATTACGACGGCATAATTAAAATTGCTACTGGTTATGGAGAAAATAACCCTCAAGGTAAAGCAATGAAAGGTATTGTTCAAGCTTATAATGATTGACTAGAATCAGGAACTGAAGAAGATAAGAAAAAACGTAAAGAAGATGGATACTTAAAAGTTGAAGTTGAATTTTTACCAAATGGATACAACACAGGTCCATTACAAAGTAAACTAAATGCTAAAGAAAGAAATAAATTCTGAAACATTATAATTAATTATCCAACAGCAGCAGCAATCATTTCTAAAAGAGATATGAACTTATCAATTTCAGATGAAGATTACAATGCTTTAAAAATTTTAGATACTTTTAAAAACGCTAATGATGATATTGCCGGAAATGACAAAAAAGAAAAATGAGTTATTCCATTCTCACGTTCATCAGAAATGTCAGCAATTGACAAAGTTCTTTTAGGAAAATTAATAAAAGAACTTAAAGCAATTGATGGTGTTAACTATACACAAGACGCAGTTAAGACTAAAAAAATTGATGAATATGTTAAATATTATGAAGATCTAAGTAAAGCAGCAACTCCAAATGATGCAAAATATGTTGATACAGAATGAGAAATTTCTAAAACTGTTGAATTAGATAAAGCTAAAGAAGCTATTAAAAAATTGAACATTACTTTAGAAGATGAAATGTTTTCAAAATACGACAGTTTAGTTGATTTTGCAATTGCAGCCAAAAAGTTATATTCAGGTAAAGATAGTAACAATAAATACATTATTGGTTTAGATTCATTACCTTCAGCACTTAATGTTATGAATGCTGCTATTACTAAAGGTGACAAATCGAAACAATATATTCCTCCATCAGAAAAACACAAGAGATTTGGTGGATATGATTATGAATCATTCTTGAAAAAAAATACAGATCAAAATAAACACTTTGAATCAATGTTAGGCAAAGTTTTTGAAGGAATTAAAACAGGAGCTATTTGAATAGGTGGTGGTGGAGCATATGGTTCATCATCATTAACCAGACATAATATGGCTATTAGTATTGGTTCAACAGCTGGTTTTACTCATACTTTTGTTAAAGGTAATGACAAAACAATATACTTTTTAAAAACTAACAAGGCTAAAAGAGAATTAGGAACTCCTAATGAAATTAAAGAACCTACTAAACAACCAAATAAAGATAAGGGAGCTCTTTTTGAATTTGGTAAATACCTAAATCCTATTTTTGCATATGATTCAAACGTAAAAATGGGTCAATATGACAAAAAATTTATTGACAAAAAAGCCCAAGACCAATTTATTAAACACAAAGATAAATTTGGCGATTATCATTTATTAGATGCTGAATTTAATAAAAATGAATCTACACTAAAATATAAAGGTGAAGAGGATAAATTAACAGCAGATGAAATTTCAAAAATTATTGATTTAGGTGCAATATTTGAAAATGATTCAAGAAAATACATACTAATTTCAAAAGATCTATACACTTCTGAAAAAATTTCAAAAGAAAAATTAGTAAATAAAGAAGATGCTGACTGAATTAGTGCACCATTAAGAAAATCAGCTAGTGATAAAAAATCAGTATTCGTACAAGGTCCATCATTAGTTTTAATTCATGCTAACGAAAAAGAAGACAAAGCTACAAAATTATTAGTTAAATGACTATTTGAACATAAACATACAAAAGTTACAATTGACAAAAAAGACTATGCTAATATAAACTCAGTTGATGCATTCAATCAACATGGTAATTATATTTCTCCAACAGAAGCATACTTCAGTGATGCAAATAAAACTGTTATAGATAAACTTTCAGAAGCTGAAAAATTAGCATTCCAAAACTTTAAATTAGTTAAAGAAAGTCCAAGTGAATATCAAACAGCTGATGACGTTTCTTCAAACTTATCAGATCAACTTAGAGATTCAATTAGAGCAGCAGCTGTTAAAATTGTAGGTCAAGTATCTGCAAACAAAAATCCAAGTTTCGAAGATCTAATGGAAGAAATTAGAAAACAATTTAAATAGACACAATAAGCAAAAACGCACATAATGTGTTGTTTTTGTCGTGTTTTAGGAATTATTAATGAAGAAGAATGAAAAAAAATGATTGGGGTTATTTTCAATTGTTCCCATGATTGCAATGCCACTTGTGGCTATATCATGTGTTAATTGAAAAAAAATAGAAAAAGATCTAAAAATAAACGACACATATCCTATTAAAATTCAAGATATTGACAAAGTCGGAACAATGTTTGATCAACAAATTACATATTCTGAATTTGACAAAGTTGCCGGTACTGAAAAAGAAGTAACGAAAACATTGTGAGAATATTTTTCTTTTATTGAAGGTGAAGTTCTAAAGGTTTCAGATGGTGATACACTTTCAATTAAGGTTACAAAAGGTAATCCTAATGGTAAACCTAAAAAAGATGAAGTTATTAAGGTAAGAATACCATTAATAGACACTTTGGAAGAAAACACAAAAGATGTTAAGGAACGTGAAAAAAATCTAGCCCATTTAGATAGTAATTATGCCAGATCGATATTACCTAATGGTACAAAAGTTAGATTAATCTCCGAAGATGGCTGAGTTAATTTATCATATGATCGTCACGTAGGATATCTATTTTTTGGTGAAAATTTCCAAAAAAACTTTAGTATTGATATGCTATCAAATGGTTGAACACTACCCAGATTTAACGATAGTGCTCTAAAAGACTTTATTGGTGATTTTAACAAAAAAGATAAGAAAAACATAATTAGTTACTTATTACCTTTTGCAGCTCATGCTTTTAATAAAGGATATTTGGAAAACAAAGGTTTTTATAATAAAAACGGTGTTGATATTGAATTAGAAGGCAAAAAAGTTAATATTAAAATTAATAACCCTATAGAACTTGCAAAAGAATATGTTTCACATGGTGAAACTTTAATAAATACTGCTTATAAGATTATGTATCCTTCACAAATACCAAAACAATATTTTGATCCCCAAAATAATATTTATGAATTTTTAAGAAATAATCAAAACAAAAAATAAAATAAGGATTTTTTAAAATGAACAAAGCAAAAAATGAATTAACACAAAGTGATATTCATAGCTTTTCAAAAGAACGTTACCAAGCTAAAAAATCAATACCAGCTATTGAAGTTGAAGATTTAGTTATTGACTTTGGTGAATCTTTAGCTGTTGATAATGCTTCTTTTGTCATTAAAAAAGGGGAATTAGTTACCTTGCTTGGACCATCTGGTTCTGGTAAGACTACTACCCTTAATGCAATTTCAGGATTACTAAGACCTACAAGTGGAAAAATATTTTTTTCAGGCGTAGATGTAACAAAATTCTCTCCTCAACAAAGAGAATTGGGTCTAGTTTTCCAAAACTATGCATTATACCCTCATATGACAGTGTATGAAAATATTGCATTTCCTTTAAGAAATGATAGACACTGAAAAGAAGAAACTATTGAAAAAACAAAGTTATCACAACAAAAAATATTTGAAATAATTTTTGAATACTTTGGAATTGAAAAAGCCAAAATTGAAGATACAAGAACAAAGTTGTATCACAATATTGACAATCCAAAGGAAACTAGAAGTTATCTAACTCATTTAACAACAAAATTCAATAATATTATTGAAAAAGAAGTTAATGACTTAAACTTTTTAGTTACAAAAAAAACAGGTTTGCTTTCTTCTTTAACTAAAAAAGTTTTAATTGACATTAAAGAAGCAAAACAAAAGTTTAAAGACCAAAAAAGTAATTTAGATAAAGAATGTGCTATTGAAAAACAAAATGCATATCCTAAGACCAATGCAGCTTTATCAAAAGAAGAATCTGCAATTAGAGCTCAAAAATATGCAGAAATTCAAAAATTGTTTAATGAAAAAAAACTTGCCAAAAAACAAGAATATAAGCAAACAATTAAAAATATTACAAATGACTATGAACTTAAGTACAAAGATACTAAGCTTAGTTATTCAAAGAAAATTTTAGAAGCTAAAAAACTACTAAAGGATAAAAAAGTGATACAAAAACAAGATCCTTTAGTTGCTGAAATGCTTCAAATTAAAAACCGTTTAAAGAAAATATCAGCGGAAACCGCTTTAATTTACAAAACGTCAGTCCGTGAAATTTTAGACCAAATTTTTGAATCACAAGGTATTCAAAAAACTAAAAATATAAGCCACGATATTAATGTTTTATTAGCAAAATTACCTAAAAAATTACAAGATGAAATCAGAGTAATCGGTAAAGACGTCCTTACAATAAACGAAGCTATTGTTCGTGACGTTTTAGATGTTGCTCAAAGAGTTGAAATTACTAAAAATTTAGGTAAAAGACCTACACAATTATCTGGAGGGCAACAACAACGTGTGGCTATAGCCAGAGCAATTGTTAAAAAGCCTAAAATTCTATTGTTAGATGAACCGTTATCTAACTTAGATGCTAAATTACGTATTTCTACAAGAAAATGAATACGTTCAATTCAACAAGAACTTGGAATTACTACAGTTTTTGTTACTCACGACCAAGAAGAGGCTATGTCAATTAGTGACAAAATTATTTGTATGTCTACTGCCCAAGTACAACAAATAGGTGCACCAATGGACTTATATCTAAAACCAAAGAATGAGTTTGTAGCCAAATTCTTAGGTATGCCAGAAATGAGAATATTTGAAACAGATGTTAAAGATGGATATGTTTATTATAATGGAAGCAAATTAACCAAAGCTCCTGAAACATATACAAAACCTAGAGTGGATTTAGGATTTCGTGGTGAATCTTTAGTTGAAGATAAAAACGGAGTTTTTGTTGGAGACATTAGATTAGTTGAATATTTAGGAAAAGAAATTCAAGCACAAATCTATATTAAAGAGATAGATAGAATTGCAAACGTTTTCTTAGGTGAAAAAACTTACTACGAACTAGGTGAAATTGTTAAACTATCAATTAAAAGAGAAGAATTATACCATATGTTTGATGTAGACACTAAGGATAGAATTTAATGAAAACATATTTTTGAAAAAAATATCGTATTAAAAAATCAGGTGAAGCTCTAAGTATTTTAAATACTCGAACACCTGCATGAAAACCATTTTTATTGTTATTGCCATCATTAATAGCACTAATATTTATGGTTGTAATTCCTTTCTTATTTGCAATTATGGGTTCTTTTAGAGCTCAAGGGGATAGCTATCGTGATTATACTTGATCAATTGATAACTATTATCGTCCAGGAGTAACGGGAGTTGGTATTTTTAATGACCCTAAGTTTATCAATTCTGTTGTAAACTCAATTATTTATGCTATTTTAGCGCTACCAGTAGGATTACTTTTTTCAATATTAATTAGTTCTGCTATTGCTACAATAGTTAAAAAATACGCACGTAGTTTTTGACAAACAGTATTCTTCTTACCTTATATGACAGGAGCAGTTGCTGTTTCATTAACATTTAGTGCCATTTTCGGTAAATCAACAGAGGGTGCAATACTTCCATGACTATATGATACAGGTTCAAGATGAAAACCACTTATTGTTATATTTATTAGAGGGGTTTGAGGAGGGTTAGCATTCCAAGTATTAATTTTAACTACAGCAATGCTATCAGTTAATCCAACCTTATATAAATCATCAGCAATTGATGGTGCTTCACCATTAAAACAATTTTTCAAAATTACTTTACCATCTATTCGTAGAACAATTTCATTCCTATTTACTATTGGAATAATCAATGGTATAAAGGTCTTTCCACTGGCATTATATAATAATGATGCTAATACAGCTATAGCTCAAGAAGGTGGATCACTATTAATCTATATTTTTAACAACGTTAAAGCAGGTCAAACCGAAAGATCTATGGCAGCTTCAGTATTCTTATTCATATTAGGAGTATCAATTTCATTTTCACTAAAGAAAGCAGTTTCATTAAGTTACAAAGTATATGGACACATAGGAGAAAAAAATGTTACTAATAAAATTAAAGAACAGGCAATGGCGAGAGAAATTATCTTTAAGATCTAAACAAGAATTAATGTCGAAACCCTATTCGACAACTAATGTATTAGGAAAATTTCTTGAATGAGGTTTTAAGATATCAATACTTACTTTCTTTAGTATTCTTATCATTCTTCCTTTCTATTTTATGATTGAACAATCTTTAGTGGACAGACGATTTTATACAGAAGAAGCTAGCTCTAAAATAGCATGGTGACCTTTCGATTGAAAATCTTATGAAGATAACGGAAAAGAATTTAAATTTGGTCTTAAAACGAGCTTCCATTTTGAAAATATTAAAGATGCTTTCCAAAAAGGATATTGACAAGCTTTAATATTTACTGCATCATATACAACTATTTCAGTAATGGTTCGTTTATTCTTTGCAATAACTTTAGGATATGCGCTGGCAATGAGAAAATGAAGGGGCAAAAATGCATTCTTTGGTTTCTTACTATCATTGATGGTAATTCCTGAAATTACACTTATTACAATGCAATATACATTTGTTTCCAAAGCCAACTGGTTAAATACTAATAGCCCAGTAATTATAGTTGCCCTAATCATTCCATTTGCAACTTCTATATTTAATGCTTATATGTACAAAAATGCATTTGAAGCTATACCAAACTCTGTTAAAGAATCATCGATGCTTGATGGAGCTAGTGGATTTAAGTACTTCTTTAATATAGCATTACCAATGGTTAAAGCAACAACATGAACTGTAGTTATTCTAACTGCTTTATCATCATGAAACTCATATACATGACCTGCAGTATTATGAACCTCTACACCAGGAGAAACTGCTGGTTATTGATCACCAATTAACTTGTGACTATTTACAACAGGTAGAATTCAACAAAAAACTGAAGATAGTAGCGAAGTGCAAAAAATTGTCTTATCAATTAGAATGGCAGCCACTGTATTGGCAATATTGCCAATGATGCTAATATACCTACTATTAAGAAAAAGAATAATGGCAGCAATTTCAAGACAAGGAAATGCTACAAAAGGATAAAAAATGAATAACAAAGATTTTAAATTATTAATAACTAAAAATAAACATAAAAGAATTGCAAAACGAGTTTTGAGTATAATTGGAATTTCTTCAGTAGTTTTAATGGGTTTAATTATGTTAGGGTTCATTATTTATGGATTATTCGTAGGTGTATATTCTGTATTTGCAGAAAACATATTTAACTTTTAAGACAATTAAATTTTGAAATTTATAAGAAAAGACAGGTTTAGGTGACCTGCCTTTTTAATTTAGTCTTTTTTTAAGAGTTTTAATATAAAATATTAAATTATGAAATTTTTTAAATTTAAAACAACTGAAATGAGAATTGCTGAGCACACCTTACGAAAAATAAACCAATTAGAAGACAGCATTAAGGTTCTAAGTGACGAAGAACTACAGGCTAAAACAATAGAATTTAAAGAAAGACTAAAGATGGGCGAAACTAGAGAAGATATTCGCCCTGAGGTTTTTGCTGTATCTCGTGAAGCTACCAAAAGAATTTTAGGTAAAAGACCATATGATGTTCAAATGATCGGTGGAATTATTTTAGATTTAGGTTCAGTAGCAGAAATGAAAACTGGAGAGGGTAAAACAATTACCTCAATTGCTCCTGTTTATTTAAATGCCCTAGATGGTTCAAGCGTTATTGTTTCAACAGTTAATGAATACTTAGCTCAACGTGATGCTGAAGAAATGGGACAAGTATTTAATTTTTTAGGCTTAACTGTAGGTATTAATAAAGCTCAAATGCCAGCAATGTTAAAACGTCAAGCTTATGCTTGTGATGTTGTATATTCAATTCATTCAGAACTTGGATTTGATTACTTGCGTGATAATATGGCAATGTCAAAAGAAGAAAAAGTTCAAAGAGGACTTGATTTTATTCTTTTAGATGAAGTGGATTCTATTTTAATTGATGAAGCTAAAACTCCTTTAATTATCTCAGGTGGTGAGCAAGAAGAAAGTTCAATGTATAACATTGCCGATTTATTTGTTCGTACTTTAAATTTTGAAGATTATTTTATTGATGAAGAAACTAAATCAGTATATTTAACTGATAAAGGAATTGAAAAAGCTAACAAATACTTTAATTTTAATAACTTGTATGATTTAGAAAACTCTGAATTAGTTCATCGTATTCAAAATGCTTTAAGAGCTCATAAAGTTATGAAACTAGATGTTGAATATATTGTTCGTAATGATAAAATTGAACTAGTTGATTCATTTACTGGTCGTATCATGGAAGGAAGAGCATATTCAGAAGGTCTTCAACAAGCTATCCAAGCTAAAGAAAGAGTTGAAATTGAATCTGAAACCAAAACTTTGGCAACAATAACATATCAAAACTTTTTTAGATTATTTAAAAAAATTAGTGGTATGACAGGTACAGCCAAAACCGAGGAAAAAGAATTTATTGATATTTATAATATGCGTGTTAATGTTGTCCCAACTAATAAACCAATAGTTAGAAAAGATGACAAAGATGAAATATATGTAGATATGCACTCAAAATGGCAAGCGGTAGTTAAAGAAGTAAAAAGAGCATATCAAAGAAAACAACCTATTTTAATTGGTACAGCCCAAGTTGAAGATTCTGAAGTTTTACATGAATATTTGTTAGAAGAAGGAATCCCTCATACAGTTTTAAATGCTAAACAAGATGCTTCTGAAGCTGATATTATTTCACATGCTGGAGAATTAGGCGCTGTTACTATAGCTACCAACATGGCTGGACGGGGAACTGATATTAAACCAAGTAAAGAAGCTTTAGAGGTTGGAGGACTTTATGTTCTTGGAACTGAAAAAGCCGAATCACGTCGAATTGATAATCAACTAAAAGGACGTTCAGGACGTCAAGGAGATATAGGTTATACTAAGTTCTTTCTTTCATTAGATGACCAATTAATCCTAAGGTTCTCAGTTCAAGATAAATGAAAAGAAATTTTTAAAGAATATGGTTCACATCCTATTCCCGGAGAATCGATTCGGTCAGCATTTTTAAGAGCTCAAAAGAAAATAGAGGGCTTTAACTATGATAGCCGTAAAAGCGTTTTAAATTTTGATGACGTTATAAGACAACAACGTGATTTAATTTATGAACAAAGAGATCTTATTTTAGAAAGAGATGATTTAGGCTTAATTATCAGAAAAATGTTTCAAGTTGCTGTTAGACAAATTGTTAATAACCCATATTTTGTTCAAAAAAACGATACCATGGATTTTGAAAATTTTACAAGGTATTTAAATGAAAACTTTATGGTTTTAACAAAACACACTTTTAGTGTTGATGAAATTAAAAAAATGGACCGTGAAGAGTTAATAAGCTACATAATTTCAATATGATATAAAGAATATGACATTTTAAGAGAAAACATCATTGAAAAATATGGACTTTCAGCATTAGCTAATTCTGAAAGAAATATTATTCTTAATGTCTTTGATTCAGGTTGACAAGACCATATTAATATTATGGATAAATTGCGTCGTAGTACACACTTGGTCCAATATGCTCAAAAAAACCCATATCAAATTTATACTAAACTTGGTTCTAAGAAATTTAAAGAACTAACAGATAGAATTGCTTTAGAATGTAGTATTAATTTATTAAATAATTATGATGCTCTTCCTTCTTCAAATAGTCAAATTGATTTAGACTGATTAGAAACTTCAAATTCTGAAAATTCAAATGGTCTTGAAAAAGTTAATAGTTTTATAAACTATTTATTAGAATCAGAAGCGAGACATTTATTATCTGAAGGTTTAAGTGAACAAGAAGTGATTGAAAAAATTAATACTAAAAAAGATGAAATTTTTCAAGAATTAAAATTAAAATTAGAACAACTTTCAGCTACATCTAATCCTAAAAAAGAAGAATAAAAATAAACTCACTTAATGTGCTAGATTCTAAAATAAATCTTGTTGCAAAAGTGAGTTTTTATTTTTTGTAATTTCAATAATGATTAATGTAATGATTAATAGCTTTTTCAAGAATTTCACGATTGTTGTCATGAATAATTCGATTAACTAAAGCTTCTTCAACATTAACTCATTCGACAACATCAATTTCTTCGATTTGATTTTTTAAATCAAAGCTTTTTGGTTTAGCTAGGAAAAAAACGACTTTTTTACTTGTTCCCTTAAATGGCGAGTATTGAGAAGTTTCTCTAAAACCATCAAGAATTTCTACATCAATATTAGTTTCTTCTTTTGTTTCTCGAATTGCAGTTTCTATTTCAGTTTCATCTTTTTCAACATGTCCTTTAGGAAAACTTCAATGACCTGCTTTTTGTTGAACTAAAAGTACATATAATTTAGATTCAATATTTTTAAGCACAATTAGACCACACGATTTTTCATATCTCATTTTATGTAACCTCCTTTAAATCAAAAGACTTAGTTTTTCTTTTTTAAAACAATATTAATAGTTAATATTACTAATGAAGCTGCTATAGTAATTGAATTAAAAAAGTAAAATAAGTTTTTTGAAATATCAAAATAATTTCTAACTTGTTGAGCACGTTCGCTATCTTTTTTATCAATAGCACTAATTAAACTTTGCCTAAATGAATTTAAGGTCAACACTAAAGCAATAAAAGTAATAATACATACCAAAATAACTATAATTAAAGCAAAATTAATTCTAAAAAGTTTTGCTTTTTGATAATGTTGTCTATCTTTGAAAACACTAAAAAAACTATAAATATCAAAAGCAAAAATTATGCATGTCAAAACCAAAACAGTTACAATTCCAAAAAATACTGAATTGGTTAAATCAATTTTCATGAAATATATAGCAATAACTAAAAAAACACTAATAATAAAAGCAATAATGCTAAAAGTAAAGTGATTGTAAAAATTTCTACGCTGTTCTTTGCTAAATACCTTGTCTATTTTATTCATACATAAATTATTATAAACTTAATTAGAATTTAGGCACTTTATTTGTATTTTATTTTAATGCTATGCCTAAAAAAATAAGTTTTAATTTTGCCATAGTTTAATTTGGTAAAATATAAATATTATTTAGGAGGTCTAATGTCATTAACTAATAAATATCAGGCTCTATATCGTCAATATCGCCCTAAGAACTTTGATGAAGTCTATGGACAGGAACATATTGTTAATACACTAAAAAATATTCTTAAGGAAAATAAGTTAACGCACGCCTATTTATTCTGCGGTCCGCATGGAAATGGTAAAACATCGACTGCTAAAATTTTTGCTAACGCAATAAATTGTGTTGATCGTGTAAATGAAAATCCTTGTGGAAAATGTATTGAGTTTATTGATAGAAATATGGATATTATTGAAATAGATGCAGCTTCAAACACGGGAATTGAAGATATTAGACAACTTAAAGAAAAAATTAAACATTTACCTACAAATAGTAAATATAAAATTTACATTATCGATGAAATTCATATGTTATCTAAAGGCGCATTTAATGCCTTATTAAAAACTTTAGAAGAGCCTCCTAAACATGTAATATTTATTTTAGCAACTACAGATCCGCAAAAAATACCACTAACTATATTAAGTCGTGTTCAAAGATTTAATTTCAAAAAAATTGATCGTGAAATATTACACAAACAGCTAGAATATATTTTTAATAAGGAAAACATTAAAGCCTCTTCTGGAGCGATTAAATTGTTAGTTGACTTAGGTAATGGAAGTTTTAGAGATACTCTAAGTATTGCTGACCAAGTGGCTATTTATTGCGCTAACGAAGAAATAATTCAGCAAGCAATAGAAAATCTATATGGCATAGTTGATTTTAATAATATATGAACTATGATTAAGTTAATTTATGAAAACGAATATAAATTATTAGTTGAAAAATTTAGTTATTTAATTGAAAACGGAGCAAGTGTTGAAAAGATTGCTTTACAAATATTTAAGACTTTAAAAGATTATGTGGTTTTCAAAAAAACTAATGATGAAAAACTATTAGAATATGCTTCCAAAGAGTCGTTTTTAAGCTTTGATATTAAAGATGATATTTTGTTTAAATATATTGAATATATTACTGAAGCAATTAAAGAAATTAATTATAGTGATTTGCCAAAACAAGTAATGGAAATATACCTTCTAAAAATGGCATCTTATCAATCTAAAACTTCAAGTCATGATTTAAATATTAATTATAAAAATAATTCTTCAAGTTTGGGCAATCAAGGTACTCCTAATGAAAATGATTTTAAAATTGTTAATGAAGCAATTTTAAATGAACAAGAGGAAGAAGAACAAACTAAAGATACTAAAAACAATGCTAAAGACTTTAATTCAGTTTTTAATTTAGCTAGCATATCAAATTCATATAATACTCAAAGTGAAATAACGTTTAATAATAAACCAAAAATGGATGACCTCGGTATTAATGAAGAAAATTTGGACAAAATACTAGAAAAAACTTCTGAAATATTGGTGGCAGATACCACTAAAGAATATGAAAATGACGATATTCTAAATGAAATAATAACAAGTGAATTTTCTAATGATATTTCTGAATCAAAAAATGATGTAGAAATTTTAACACCTGAAATTGCTCAAAATGATGTTGATAATTTAGCTTTTATTTATCAATATGTTAAGAAAAAAATGTACAACTACAACAATGATAAAGTAGCTAAGTTTGATGAAATTAACTACAATATGCTGGAAACAAAAATATCACCAGAATTAAGTCATTTAAAAGAACTTTTATCGGGATTTAAAATTTTTCTTTCTTTAGATCAATTGATTGTACTAAAATCACCTGATATTATTAAAGTTCATCAATTGAATTTAAAAAGAAAAGATTCACAATTAATGGAGGCTTTATATAGTATTTTCAATCGTTATGTAAATGTTATTGCTGTAACATATGAGCAATTGGAAAAAGCTATTGAAAATTGTAAGTTAAATTGAAAAAATAAAATCAATGAACAACAACCACTATTAGATTTACCTAATTTAGACAAATATAAAAATAAATCAACACCTTCTATTGAATATGCTAAAAAATTATTTGGTGATGCTGTAAAAGAACCAAAAGAATAATGGAGAAATAATAATGAATATAAACGAAATGTTAAAAAATGCCAAAAGAATTCAAGGTGAAATGGAAAAAGATGAACAAGAAGTTTCAAAAACAATTTTCACTGTTGAAAAACAAGGTATAACAGTTACTATGAATGGTGAAAGAAAAATCACTAAGATAGAAATTAATGAAGCTTTAATCGATCCTGAAGATCCTGAATTAGTTCAAGACTTAGTTATGATTGCTGTTAATGAAGCGATTGATAAGGTTCAAGAAGCATATGATAAAATTGCTGAAAAATACTCAAATACAGGAATGCCATTTTAATGGATAAAAAAATTGATGAAATTGTAGGTTTATTAAAAAAAATTCCCGGAATTTCAATTCGCCAGGCTAATAAAATCATAAATTTTTTCTTAGATAATGACGTTGATGAATCAAAAGAATTATTTAACAAAATAATTGAATTAGCTTCTCAAACTACTAAATGTATCCAATGCTTAGCTTATACAAATAAGGAATTATGTGATATTTGCTCTGATAAAAGCCGGCAAAAAAAGTTATATGTTGTTTCAACAAATAACGATATTAATAAATTTGAGCAATTAGATATCCCTAAGGGAAAATACTTTATTTTTAATGAATTAGTAGATTTAAAAAATGTTAGTGAAAAATTTGAACTTAAACTTAAAAAATTATTTGAACTATCGAAACAATTTGACGAAATTATTCTAGCTCTTAATTCTGACTTTAATGGTCAAATAACAATGCGTTATATTGAAAAGAAATTAAGAGACGAGCTAAAATATTACAATGTTTATCAACTATCAATTGGAATACCATTCGGAATGTCAATCGATGCAGTTGATTTAATAACACTAAAACAATCAATCTTAAATAAAAAGAAAATAAACTAAATGAATAATAAAAGGAATGAGGAAGATATGAACAAAGCAAAATTTATAGCAATTGAAGGAATGGATGGTTCTGGTAAATCAACTATTATTGACATGTTAAAAAATGAATTAATTAACAAAAACTTAATAGATAATTTCGTTTTTACACGTGAACCAGGCTCTGCTTTTTCAAAAGAAGCTGAAAAAATCAGGCAATTAATCTTAGATAATGAAAACTCTTTTAGTTCAATGGTGGATGCTTTGTTATTTGCTACAAGCAGAAGACTTAATTTAGAAAAAGGAATTTTGCTAGCTTTAAAAGATAATAAACATGTCATATCAGATAGATATACAACTTCCTCATATGTTTATCAAGGAATTTTAGGTGATGTTGGTCTTGAAAATGTAGAAATAATTAATAAAATTGCTACAAGTTCAACTGAACCTGATTTAATTATTTTCTTTGACTTAGAGCCAGCGCTTTCAGTTGAAAGAATTACTAAAATGCGTGAAGGTATGGATAGATTAGAAACATCAGATATATCATATTATGTTTCTTTAAGAAAAGCGTATCAAAAAGTTATTGCTAAAAATCCTGAAAGATACCGTATTGTAGATGCTAATTGTTCAATAATCGAATTATTCCAAAAAATTATTAATATTTTAAAAGAAGAAAAAGTATTGTAATTATGGTTTCAAAAAATTTTGAAAGAATAATTAATAATTCAATTAGTAAAAATAAGCTTAGTCAGGTGTTTTTATTATCATCAAAAGAGATGGATTCTTTTGATGAATATATTCTTTATTTTATTAATAAAATAAATGGTGAAAATATTACTTCTCTAAAAGATATAAAATTTGGTGAACTATATTTTATTATTGGTCAAAACAAAACATCATTAACCAAAGATTCAGTTTTAGGTGCAATAAATGATGTTTCTGAAACTAGTAATTTAAATCCTAATAAAAGAAAATTTTTAATAATTAACAATGTTGAAAATGGTAGTTTGCAATCATTAAACGGCTTACTAAAATTTTTAGAAAACCCTCCTCAAAACACCATTGTTTTAATGACATGTAATTACATATCACAAGTACTTAAAACAATTAAATCGAGAGCTTTAATAATTGAAATTTATAATACAATTTTAAGTGAAATTGATTCACATAAACCCTATAATAGCTTTTTTAGTCAAACAAATAGTGAATACAATGAAGAATCAATTAGTTTATTTGATAAATTAGCTAACTCAATATCTGAATCTTATAAAAATCCTCAAACTTTTTTAAATTTAATTGTTCAAACACTAGACTATAGCAATAAAGAAGTTTTTTTAAACTTTATGAATTTAGTTTTTAATGATATTTATCGTATTAAAAAAGGTCTAAAAAAAATGACAATTTTAAAAAACCACAAAATTTCTCAAACGGATTTTGATTATGTTCCGATATATAAAATAATTAAGCTGATAGAAAATGTGAAAAAAAATTTAAATAAATCAGCTAATTTTAATTTACAAAAAAGCTATTTATTAGTGGAACTGGAGAAATACTATGGCTAATAAACTGTCAATAGTTGGAACTCCTATTGGAAACTTAGAAGATATAAGTTTTCGAGCCATTAGAGTTTTAAAGGAGGCTGATATGATCTTGTGTGAGGACACTAGATTAAGCCAAAGACTATTAAACCATTATGATATTAAAAATAAAAAGCTGATTTCATATCATAAATTTAATGAACGCCAAATTACTTCTAAAATAATTGATTTAGTTAAAGATCGCAATGTAGCTTTAATATCTGATGCTGGAATGCCTTGCATTTCTGACCCAGGATTTAATTTGATATCTGAAGCAAAAAAACATCATATATTTATTGATGTAATTGGCGGTCCGACTGCTATGATTCATGCTTTTATCAAATCAAATTTAGGCTCCAGTTTTAGCTTTTTAGGTTTTTTAAAAGATAAATCTGGAGAGAGACAAAATCAATTGAAAAAATTGTCAGAAGGAGTTTATGTTTCGTACATTTCACCTTACAAATTACTGGCAACATTAGATGATTTTAATGAAGTATTTGGCTCAGAAGCACAGTTATATTTATGCAAAGAATTAACCAAAATTCATGAACAAGATTTTGAAGGTACAGCAGCTGAAATTAAAAATATGCTAAATGACCAAAATCTTAAGGGTGAATTTGTATTGGTATTCTTAATCAAAAAACCAAAAACCAAAAAAGTTAATAAATATGAATCTCTAAAAAATAAACAAAAAACATCAGATTTAGAATAAATTATCTTATTAAAGATAACTATTTGATCTGATGTTTTTTAATTAAAAGATAATTTACTTGATTTTAAAATTCATTATTGAGTAAATTAATTATTTTCTTTAGCAATAAACGCATCTAAACGGCTAGCTTTTCTTGCACCATTATTTTGGTGTAATACACCCTTAGAAACGGCTTTATCAATTTCGTGGTGTGCTTTAGCAACTAATTCAGCAGTCTTTTCATTTTTAGATTGTGCAGCTAATTTAGCTTTTTTGATAGCAGTTCTAACTGTTGATTTAATAGCTGAGTTGCGTTCATTTGCCTTTTTATTAGATAATATTGCTTTTTGTTTTGATTTAATATTTGCCATTTTTTGCCTTTCTTGCTAAAAATAAATTAGCATACATAATTTTACACATTTTTTTTGCTTTTTAAACACTTTTTGCTTATTATTACTATTTTTTTGTAAATAACTTTAATTTATATAAAATTAATAATTATGAAAAGCGTTTCTGAAATCATAAAAAGGACAGTTGATGGAAAAGAGTATGAAATTCAAGTGTTTTATACTAAAGCTAAAAATGTTTATTTAACTTATGACAATGGAATTTTTAGTCTTAGAGGTGCTTTTTATAATTTGTCAGGACCCTTGTTTGAAACTTTTTTAATTAAATCGATGAAAAAGCAGATTAAAAAAGAAGGTTTTAAAAAAACCTATGGTTCAAAGCAAAAATTAGGAATCGATTTTGATAATCAAACATTTTATTATTTCGGTCAAAAAGTCAACTTTAGCATTAATGATTATTCAATATCTATTTTTTCAAGTGAGAACGAACTAATTGATTACATCAAAAAACCCAAAAATAAAAACACCGTTTTAGAAATAACCTCTTTAATTAATAATCATACTGATAAAAAACTAAAAATGATTTTTGAAAAGTACGCTAATGAAGCTAGTTTATTGATTTTGAAAACTTATGAAAAACTGACATTTATCGTAAGAAATAAAAAAAATACTTGAGCAACAATTAATACTTCTAATAATAAAATTAACATTAATTCTGATTTAAAATATTTTTCTGAAGATTTAATTAAATATGTTGCATACCATGAAATTGCACACAAATTAGAGCACAATCATGGTCCAAAATTTTGAAACATTGTAAAAAAATTCATTTCAGATTACAAAATTAAAATTTTTAAGCTAAATAACTATATTATTGATAAGTAAAGGAATTCTAAATTATGGACAAACAACTAATTATTATAATTTGCGTGTGTGTTATTGTAGCTGCTCTTGTAATAACTGTTGCCACTTTACTCATCCTTAAAAAAATTAAACAAAAGAAAAAAGCCAAACTTAACCCCGATTCTTCAGATCAAGTTGATTTAATTTCTGAATTATCCAAAATTTCAAATTTAGTTTCTAATAATAAATATTTATCCAAATCAAATTATTCTAATGCTTCTAAAACATTTGAATCTGGTCTAATTATGGTTAATAGTTTTGGCTTATTTGTAATTAATGAATTTAATTATGAAGGCAAAATGATTGAAGGAAGTTTTGGCAATCGTGAATGATATATCACAAGACCAAGAGCAAAATACTATATTTATAATCCACTGTGAAAACTAAACAAAAACATTAAAGATTTGATACCTATTTTGCCTAATAATTTGCCAATAGTCGGTATTCTTGTTTTTAATCAAATTAATAATTTTGAAATTCACAACTCACCTTCACATTTAACATACACAACACTTGATAATTTCTATGAAACTTTTTATCAAATCAAAAAGAATTTGAAGCCTATATTAAGTACTGAAAACGTTGATAAAATAATTGATTTATTGAAGTATAGAAGTTCATAATTTATTGTTTAATATATTGAAAAAACATTGAAGCGACATTGAAAAACACTGAAAAAATGAATAAAAATTCAAAAAAAAGCCCCAAAAATGCTAAAACGGAAGTTTTTAGCGTTTTTTTTAATAAATTAAGCAATTAATATTCTAAAATTATTGTTATGTATGTATCGCGTTGATAAACATATAGATTAATTATTTAGGAGAATAAAATGGCAAAAAGCACATTAGAAAAATACTATATCTCTGAAAAATTTGATAAAAATAGAAATATTACTTTCAACTTTAAAAAAGCTAATCAAAAAATTTCAGGAAGCTTCCCAGATTTTAAAGATGCAGTTTCTGAATTTATCAGAGTAAGTGAAAAAACCAAAAACGAAACTCGTGTTTGATTCCACAGAGATGGAGCATACCGAGGAAGTGTTAATATTGAAAAAGCTCAAATTATCTTAGCAACACTATCTAAAGAAAAAGTAGCTAATGAAAATGTTATTGAATATCTAGAAAAACAAGAATTGGTTGATAAACCAACTGTTAAAAAAAGAACAGTGACAACAATTGTAGAAGAAACAATTGAACAACCAGTAGTAGCTCAAACAAAAACAACTCCAGTTCCAGTGGCAGTTTCAGAAACTAAACCAGCATCTTGCGACCAAGCACATGCTAAAAGAAGACAACAAAAAACATTTTGAACAATGTTTACAATTTTGGCAGTATTAATTGTAATTAACATTATTTTAATTGCTCTACGTATTGCTAAAGTTTACTAAAAATATATTTTGATCTCTAGTTCTTTAATAGAAAGGAGATCTTTTTTAATTGAATCAAAAATCAGATGTAGATAGTTACACCTGATTTTTTCTATTTAAGATTACATTTTAAATCATAGATTTTTTTCAAAAATTCATCTTTTGTATAAGTTGTTGTTTTTTCACTGCCGTATTCTCTGACTGCAAATGAATTATTATCTATTTCTTGTTGACCAATTACAATAATAAATTTTGTTTTTTGAATTTGTGCTTCTCTTATTTTTTTATTAATTCTTTCATGTCTTAAATCAACATTTACATTTATATCTAAATCAATAAACTCTTCATATAATTTCTGACAATACTCATTTTGATTATCGCTTATTGGTAATATTGTAACTTGTCTAGGACTTAGTCAGTATGGTAATACACCTTTAGTTTGCTCTAGCAAAGTGGCTATAAATCTTTCATAAGTACCAATTAGACCTCTATGAATTAATACAGGTCTTTGTAATTGTTCTTTATCATCAACGTATTTCATATCAAACTTTTGTGGCAATAAAAAGTCTAATTGTAATGTTGACATTGTGATTATTCTATTAAGCACTGTTTTAACTTGGAAATCCACCTTAGGACCATAGAAAGCTGCTTCTCCGATAAATTCCTTGTATTCAATTTTAAGCTCTTTTAAAACCTCACGTAAGTCATTTTCAGCCTTATTTCACATCTTATCATCTTTAAAAAACTTAGTTTCATCTTTAGGGTCTCTTAAAGATAAAGAAACGTGGTCGATTTCAATTGAAAAATCTTTTAAAGCTTGAAGTATCATTTTGTATAAATGCTTAAATTCATCTTTAATTTGGTCAGTTCTAACAAATACGTGTCCTTCAGTTAAATCCATTGATCTAACACGTTCTAGTCCGCTTAAAGCACCTGATTTTTCATAACGATATAATCTTGATTGTTCTGAATATCTAATTGGTAAATCACGATATGATCTTCTTGTAGAATTAAATAAAATTATATGATGTGGACAAGTCATAGGTCTTGCCACTAACATCTCATTATCCATTTTAATCGGCTTGAACATTGTATCTTGATAATGGTCTCAGTGACCACTCATTTCATATAATTTCTTTTCACCAAAATGCGGAGTTAAAACTTCATTGAAACCAAACTTTTTATCAAGCTTAAGTACATAATTTCTAATAGAATTATGTATTTTCATACCATCTTCTAATCAAATTGGCAAACCTTGTCCACTTAAATTATTAAAAGTGAATATATTTAATTCTTTACCAATTTTTCGATGATCTCTTTCTTTTCTTTCTTGCAAAATCTCCAAGTATTTTTCTAAGTCTTCTTTTGATTCTCAAGAAGTACCATAGATACGAGTTAACATTTTGTTATTTGAATCGCCTCTTCAATAAGCGCCAGCTGTTGATAATAATTTGAAGTGTTTAATTTCTTTTGTGTTTTCGACATGTCCACCAGCACACAGGTCAGTAAATAAAATTTCATTTGTTTTAGGATGAATAAACTGAAAAAAAGTTATTTGTTTTTTTTCTTTACTAAATTCATCGAATAATTCTTTTTTATAAGGTTGGTTATCAAAATTAAAATGTTCGATTCCTACTTGTTTAGTATCATATCCTTGCTCTGCCATTTTTTTCATTAATTTTTCAATTCTTGGCAAGTCTGATTCTAAAATAGGTTGTTCAAATTCAAAATCATAATAAAAACCTTCTTCAATAGAGGGGCCTATTGCTAGTTTAGTATTTGGATATAATTTTAAAATAGCAGCAGCCAGTAAATGGCTGGTTGAATGATTTAATTTACTATTTGCTTTCATTATTTAAACCTAAACCTTTCATTAATTTAATTAGATTTTTATTTGCTATTTTAGAAGCATTTTTAGCACCCTTTATAGCTTCTTCATTTACTTTTAGTATAGTTTGTTTATATTTTTCTTGAATATTTTCTAAAAAGGATTTAACTTCTAAACCTACAGCTTGTTTGAATTCTCCATAGTTATTATTTTCAAACAATTTAACTGATTCTTCTAAAGATATATCTTTTAGAGCTGAATATATTGTTAACAAGTTCTTAATACCCGGTTTATCATCTGATAAATAAATTTTGCCTTCAGAATCAGTCACAGCTTTTAATATTTTTTTGTAAGCTTTATTTGGATCATCCAATAAATAAATTGAAGCTTTTTCATTAATATCTGATTTTGACATTTTTTTAGTAGGTTCAATCAAAGACATTATTTTTGCCCCTACTTCAGGAATAAAAGGTTCAGGAACTTTAAAATCTAATTTAAATTTATTATTTAATCTTTGAGCGAGATTTCTTGTTAATTCAACATGTTGTTTTTGGTCAATTCCCACAGGAACTAAATCAGCATCATATAGCAATATATCACCTACCATTAATGTAGGATACATTAATAAACCTGTAGGGATTGTTTCCATACCATTAGATGATTTTACCTTAGAAGATTTATCTTTAAATTGGGTCATTCTTGAAAGTTCACCTATTGTGGTTTGGCTTAAAATTAATCAGTTCATTAATCCATGTTCAAGTACATCAGATTGGAAAAATAGGGTTGTTTTAGATGTATCTATACCACATGCCATAAATAAAGCATAAATATTCTTGCGATTTTCAGCTAAAACATTCGGGTCTATTGGCAATGTTAGAGCATGTAAGTCGGCAATAAAAATATAACTGTCATATTGTTCTTGTAGTTTAACCATGTTTTTAATTGCACCAATGTAATTAGCCAATGTAAGTTTTCCTGTTGCTGTAATTCCGCTCAATAGTCTTTTTTTATTGTTCATCTATTCTCCTTGCTTGTGTTTTAAGATACACTAAAAATAAAGTCACTATTAATTTTATTACTTTTTGGTCTAAAAATTAATATTAATAAATATTAATATCATTTTTTACCAGTATTATCGTATCAGTTTTAAAAAATTAAAATTACTCTAATTTTTTGATAAAAACAACAAAATAAAACCTTGATTTTTAAATAAAGTTGTTTTTGTGCCTTTAATTATAAATTAAAATATAATTTTATAAAGACTTAAAGTGAATTGGGGGTTTAATAGTGAATGGAAAAAATAAATTTTTATACTATTTTTTAATAATAATTACTTTTGGTTTCATACTAATTTATTGAAAGAAAAAATATAGACAAAACAAGCAAAAAGACTACTTATCAAAGAGCACAAAAATAAGTTTTGATTTAGAAGATATGATTAGAAGTTTAGGAGGAAAAGAAAATATAAAATCCACTTCTTCTACTCAAAAAATTCTTAAAATCTTTTTTGATGATAAACAGAAAGTAAATGCTTTAGAACTGAAAAAATTAGATGGTGTAAGTGGCATTGCGCTACAAAGCCAAAGCATATCTTTAGTATTGGGTAACACTGCCAAATATGTAGAAGAGCTTATTAATAATGAGGTAAAATAATGGATTCAAACAACACAAAATATCAAAGTTTAATGGCTAACCTATTAAACATTGATACATATGACTCTTCACTTTTTAGCACAATTGACAATGAAAGATATTTCGATATTTATAAAAATTTTGGTGAAAGTACTTTTGAAGAAATATACAACAAATTTAATTTTAACTGCGTTTTAGCTGAAGCTGCTAATCGTGCCATTGCTGAAAAAGTTAATGAAGCTAAAAACAAAACTGAAATTATTAATATTTTTAAAGATTACAATAAAAGACTTGATGACCATATTTTTAAAATGTTAACCTCTAATTTAGAAAAGGCTAGAAGTTTAATTATTGCTCAACAAGAAACAGAGTTTCAAAAATCAATTGTAAAATGAAAGAAAATTTTAAATAAGGCTCAAAACATAAATATTGAAACTAATATCTGACCATTGCATATTGGCTTTTTTTACATATCAATTAAAACTGAAAATAAAACTATTTATGCTCCTTTATTTTTTAAAGAAATAATGGTTGAAATTAAAAACTCTTTAGTTTATATAAGCTCGAATTCAGATATAAGAGTTAATAGTAAATTAGTAACATTTTTAAACCAAGAAGGTTTTTCACTTGATGTTGATTCTTTTGATTTTTCAGGATTATCTATAAGAGAAGTTTTTGAAAAATTGAAAGAAATATGGTCTCCTTTATTTTCATTACCAGATAACCTAAGACAAGGAATTAAAAATTTAAATGTTGAAAGTATTAAAAACACTTCAATTATGTTCCATTCAGGAATTGTTTTAGGATTCTTTAATGTATCATCTGGTTATTTATGAAACCAAATGAAAAAAATTATTGAAAATGACGAGTTTGACAAAATACTACAGCCAAATGTAAATAAAAATGTCTATCGTCAAAAAGTGCAAAAAGTAATTTTTGATGATAATTTTAAGTTATTTAAAATTCAAGAAACCAATTATTCACAAGATGTTGCTACAGTTTCTTCATTATATCAAGACACTATTATTTGAGGTCCTCCTGGAACGGGTAAATCTCAAACAATTTCCAATTTAATAACCAATATTATAGCTAGAGGCTATACAGCTCTAGTAGTAAGTCAAAAGAAAGCAGCTCTTGATGTTTTGAAAAACAGAATGAAGAAATTATCAATATTTTGTTTGTTTGCTTTAAATGATAAACACCTAAGACTAGAAACATTTTATGAACCTTTAAAAGAATTTATATATTTAATTGAAAATTATCAAAAAACTGAACGAGAAGAAGGATTTTCAGTTTTTTCAGATGAAGATAAAAATTATGTAGATAATGTTAATTTAATAAAACGAACTCCTAATTTAAATAATATTATTAATTTTTATGCCTCAATAATGAATGGTAACTTTAGTGAAAAAACTTATGATAGTTTAAAACAACTAGATACAAGTTTAAAATACAATTTTTCAAATGTTATAGGTGACCGTAAAGAAATTATTAAACAGTTATATGAACTAAATTTAAAAAAGAAACATTGAATTTTTAGCATTGTGCCTGGAAATATTAAAAGAATGGCTGATGTTTTGTTACAAGATGAATCTTTATTTACTATTGATATCAACCAAGCCTTAAAATATGTAAATTTAGTTACATATGAAGAAATAATGAATTTCTCAGAACAATACAAAAAAATATTGATTTCTAAAACAGTTAAATTAAATGATGATAAAAGATTAACAAAAATTCTTTTGGAAAAAACCTTTGAAAAAATTAACAATTTTAGTGAAGAACAAAAAAGACAGTACACAGCTTTTGCAATGGCAATTAGAATAGGTAGCCTAAAACCTTACAAATTCTTCCATAAACATAAAGAAATGATTAAGTTATTGTTTCCAATTATAGTAACAACCCCTGAACTTGATTTATCAATGTGACAAAAAGAAGAATTTGACTATGCTATATTAGATGAATCATCTCAAGTTTTCTTAGAAAAAGGAATTCCAATTTTATATTTAGCTAAAAGAAAAATTTTGGCAGGAGATAATCAGCAAATGCAACCTACCAGATGGTTTTCAGCATCATATAGCTTTGATGAAGAAGATGATTTTGGTAACATAAAATCATTATTAGATTATGCAATGGTTCTAGGTGTTTATTCTGTTTTATTAGACAAAAATTACCGTTCTAAAAAAGCCACATTAATGACTTTCTCTTCTAAGCATTTCTATGAATCTAAGTTAGATGTTATTGACAATTATGAATTATCTTTAGAAAATGATAAAGCAATAGAAGTTATTCAAGTTGATGGTAAATGAGATAATAGTATGAACGAGCAAGAAGGAAAAACTGTTATCGAATTAGTAAGACAAAATCTATCGAAATACAAGAAAATCATTATTCTGTTATTCAACTCTAAACAACAAGATTATTTAATGAATAATATATTCGGAATAGAACCTGTTTTAGAAGAAGCTTTAATGAATGAACAAATAATAATCAAAAACATTGAAAATGTTCAAGGAGATGAAGCAGATTTAGTTATTATGTCAGTGGTTTATGACAAAAATACTTCATTGCAAAATACATACGTTGCTAGAAATGGTGGTAAAAACGCTTTAAACGTCGCCATTTCAAGAGCGCGTGAAAAAGTAATGGTAGTTAAATCTATATATGCAGAAGATATTGAGATTTCTGAAAAATCTACAGCTGATATGATTATGTTTAGAGACTGGCTAAAATTCTTAGACTTATCTTTAGAACAACAAAAAAATTATCTTGATGAAACTAATGATTTTTTGGCTACAAGAATTCAAGCAATACCTGAAGATTTAAAATTCAAAGTAGACGTAATAGATGATTTAAAGAAATTAATTGTTAATAAACCGGATTTCAGGTTTGAACTAAATTATTCTGTTGGTACTAAAACAATTGACATTGTGTTAATTAATAAAATCAACAAAAAAATGGTTCAGGGCTTTATTTTGGATAATTTTGCTTACAAAAATGATTATCAAAAATATTTAGTATTTATGGATAGTATAAAATTCTTAGAATCAAAAGAATATCCAATTATTTATGTGTCTGAAATTGAATGACCTATTAATAAAGATAAAATCTTTAATTATCTAAGAATGATTATTGAAGAAGAAACTCGTTCGAATGAACAAATTAAAAATCCAATTGACCCACCTTTGTTTGTAACAAAAACGTTAACTATTAATGATGTTGCTTATAAATCAGATGAACCGGTTTCTGATATTAAAATAGAAGATGTAATTTCTGAAAAAGAATCAAATATAGATTCTAGTTCTGAAAGCGATGAAAATAATGATGATTCTGAAGAAATTGATGACTATGCAGTTGATTATTCTCAAGATAAAGCTGAGCTAAGTAAAGAAATAGATTCGTTTGAGGATGAAAATTTAGGTGAAAACCCTGCTGGTGAAGTGGATGAAATGGATGTATTATCAGATGAATTTAAAACAGAAGAGATATCATTTAATAATAATTTTGAAGAACTAAACTCAAATATCTCTGATTCAAATTCAGTGGAATTAGAAGATGATGAAAACGATGATAGTCATAGTAATTTATCTAAAGATATTTTAGAAGAAGAACAGTTAGAATCTAATGAAGAAACTAGTGAATATGAGTATTTTAATTTAGATGGATTGAATAATACTAATGAGAGTACAAAAGAAATTGTCCCTTCAAATTTAGACATGGAAAAAACTACTGAATTAGATTTTAATGAAATTCTTAAAGAAAATAATCTTGAAGAATTACCAACAACTTCTGTATCAGGAGATACTAAAAATATTAAAATTGAAGTTCTTTCAGATATTGATGAAGAAGACACACAAAACATTGATATTTCAGATATTAGTAATGACACAAAAACCACTGAATTTGAGGTGAAAGTAGAGAAATAATGTCTAAAAAAAATAATGAAGATTTCGATTGAGAAGATTCAATAGATAAAGAAATAAGTGACGAAGATAAACTAAAACATAAAGAAGTTGCTAAAAAAGTAGTTAAAGCAGCAAAGATTAAGAAGATTGCTTTTTGAAGCGCAACCGCTGTAGCACTGTCGGCAGTATTAATTACTACTATAGTTGTTATTACAATGAAACCACGTTTCTTACTAACATATTGATATAACAGTGTTCCTCAAGTTATTTATGAAGAATATGACGATTCAAAATATGGAATTATCATTAAAAAAGAAAATATTCAGCTAGATGGAAATCCAGAACAAATAATGACACAACTAACAAATGAAAATGATGATTTAAAAA
Source organism: Mycoplasma enhydrae (assembly GCF_025779955.1). Classification (NCBI taxonomy): domain Bacteria; kingdom Bacillati; phylum Mycoplasmatota; class Mollicutes; order Mycoplasmatales; family Mycoplasmataceae; genus Mycoplasma; species Mycoplasma enhydrae. The sequence continues at coordinate 27,094 of NZ_JAOXHI010000003.1, read as the reverse complement.
AATCTAAGGTTTTAAAAGATTACATAAAATTCAGTGATGACAAGCACAATTATTCAGTTCAAGCAAACAATTTTATAATTGATTCAATAACTAAAAAAAGATTATATGTTGATTTGGCATTTAGAAAAAATAGAAGTCAAAAAGTAGAATTTGTTATTAAAAACTTTCCAATCAACACTAAATATGAAACGGTTAAATTTAATGAATCAGCCTTAAAATCTAAAAAACAAGAATTTAGTAAAAAATTTTTAGAAGATATTAAAAGTAAAATTGTATTTAATTTATTTTTACCTATTGATATAACCAAAAATCCGCCAAAAGATAAAGTTATTGAATACAAAAGTCAACTTAAAAATTTTATTGATGAATTTAATCAAAAACAAAAAACTGGTAACTATGATCCAATTAGTTTATCGTGAACCTTAACTAAAGATATACCAATTAATAAGGGAACAAAAAGTATAAAATTACTACCTAATATTGATACTAATAGTAATTTCTTTTTTCCATTAATGCTCATGTCCGAAATAATTTTAGAAAACTTTGATACTGAAAAATGAATTGACAATTCAAAGTTAAAATTCAAAGCTAGATTATTAACTCTTTCTTTAAACACTGAAAGACTAGGTAAATATCGAGCTGAGTATGGAATTTATATAGAGCCATCAGACCAAGAATTTGAATTCTCAGTACCTCTAAAATTTAAAGTATCCAAAAATTAATAACTAATTTAAATAATATAAAAGCCCGAAATTGTCTAATTTCAAGGCTTTTTTTATAATAAAACTAGGTTTTTATCTTTCTTTCAAGGCTCTTTTTTATTTATTCTATCAATAAATAGTGTTCCACCTAAATGGTCATATTCATGTTGAAAAACAATTGCGGGATATCCAGAAAGTTCATATCTTTTTATTTTCTTTTCAAAATAGGAATAAGCTTCAGCAATAACTCTTGAATATCTTGGAACATAACCTTCTTGGTTGGGGTGTTTTTCATTAACACTTAAACAACCCTCACCTTCTGATAAAGCAATTTTATGATTGGAATGACCTAACATTTTAGCATTGATTAAAACATCACTAAATATTACATTGTTTTCATTATCTGTAATTAAAATATAAAATATTTTTTTTAATATTCCATATTGCACAGCAGCTACACCTACAGCAGGTCTAAATTTGGTATTATCTTTTTGACTATCAGAAACATGATAAATCATTTTTTCAATCAAATCAATGTTTTCTTGTGATAATGGTATTTCAATATCAAGTGATTTTTCACGCAAGACTTTCTCAGGTAATTCTACTAATTTCACATCTTCAAATTTAAACATAATAAAATTATAGTTCTAAACTTAAAATATTGACAATTTTAGATTTTTCTATAATTTAAAACTAATTACTATTGTCAATTTAATTATCAATAATAAATTTATAGTTTATAATAATTAAATAATTTAAGTATGCATTAACATACAAATGGAGAGAATTTTTAAAAATGGACGAATCGCTCAGTATACATGACCCAAAAGTTTGACAAAGTATAATTTATTCTATATTGTTATTATTTTTGCTTGTTTGCTCAGGTATATTTTCTGCTTGTGAAACAGCATATACTACTTTATCTAAGGCAAAAATTGAAACCTTAGTTGATAAAAAAGTACGTGGTGCAAAAGCAATACTAAAACAACATCAATTTTTTAACCGTACGCTAGGCACAATTTTAATTGCAAATAATTTAGTTAATATTGCCGCTTCCACCTTGTTGGTTTATTTATTAACTACTGCTTTAGGCGCTGAAAAAGCAGGAATTTCATCAATTATTTCTACACTAGTGATGACACCTATTATCGTTTTCTTTGCCGAAATAATACCAAAAATAGCTGCTAAAGCCAGACCTGAAAAAACCGTTAGAAGTTTTTATTGATTTATTGAAATGTTATATTGAATTTTCATCCCAATTACATATCCAATTTCTAAAATTGGTAAAAAAATATATATAACCAACACCGAAGAAGACGTTAAAAGTTTACTAAACATAGCTCAAGATGAAGGTGTTTTGGAAACTAATGAATCAATAATGGCTCAAAATGTTTTGGATCTAGATTCAACTAAAGTTTCACAACACTTTATTAAGCTTAAAAATGTAGATTATATAAATTATAAGTCAACAATGCAAGATGCACTTGACATGTTTAAAGCAACTAATTATTCAAGAATACCTGTTGAAAAAGATGGCGATTTAGTGGGTATATTATTACTGAAAGATATATTCTTTTTAAAACGTGGCAATATTATGAATTACATTAAAACTGTTCCCAATATTTCAGCTAACTCATTATTATCTGTCGCTCTTGAAAAAATGCGTCAGGCTCGAGCTCAAATGGCGTTTGTTACAGAAAATAATAATGATGATAAAGCCATAGGAATTATCACAATCGAAGACATTTTAGAAGAAGTTGTTGGTGAAATATATGATGAATATGATGATGATGAACAAATTTATGAAATCAGTTTAGAAAGATCTGAAGCTAAAGGTACAGTTCTAATGAAAGCACTGTGAAAACAATTAGAACTAGAAGATCATTTAGAAAACTTTAGCTTATCTGATAAAGAAAAGAATTTAAGTTTATCTGAATGACTAGAACAAAAACTAGAACACCCCTTACGTAAAAATTCAAAATATGTTTTAAATGATGTTATTACTTTTAAAGTATTATCTAAAAAATCCAAAGAAAAAAAATATGATTACATTGAAATAAACTGAAGCAATTAAACCGAAATATAACTCTTTAAACCTAAAGGGTTATTTTTTAAAATAAAAATAGAACTTAACTAAAAGTTCTATAAATTAATTAATATCCCATTGCTTCTTCATATTCTTCTAGAGTACCATAGAATAAATAACTTTCTTTTGGTTTGATTTCTAATAATACATTAGCACATTCTTTAATCATAGCACGGTTGTAAGTTGTAAATATACATGAGCTCTTATATGACTTAACACCTTCAATTAAACTATCAATTGATTCTGAATCTAAATGGTCTAAAGGCTGATCAAAAATTAAAAAGTTACTTTCTTCTAGCATTAATTTAGACATCATTAATCTAACTTTTTCTCCACCACTAGTTACTTTAACATTTTTAAATACACTGTCATTAGAAAATAACATTCTACCTAAAAATGCTCTCATTCTTGCATCACTATTATCTTTAGTTTCTTGTGTTGTATTATTTAGTGGTCATTTGCTTAATCAATCAATAATCGATTCTGATTCTTCAAAATACTCCGAATTATTTGATGGAAAATAATTAGGTTTAATTGTTGAGCCTCATTCAATAGTTCCTGAAGTAGGTTTTCTTTTTAGCATTAAAATTTCCAAAAGTCTTGTTTTGGCAATGTCATCATTTCCAACAACAACCATTTTATCTCCGGCTTTTAAACTAAAACTTACATTTTCAAATAATGTATCTCCAGCATCATTAACATAAGTTAAATTCTTAACATTTAATATTTGTTTTCCTGGTGCACGGTTTAGATCAAATTTAATATATGGATATTTTCTTGAAGATGGTTTGATTTCATCAATAACAATCTTTTCAAGTAATTTTTTTCTACTTGTAGCCTGTCTTGACTTAGATGCATTGGCAGAAAATCGAGCTATAAATTCTTTTAATTTTTGTGCTTGTTCTTCTTTTTTTAGATTTGATTTTTGTTGCATCTCAATTAGCAATTGACTTGTTTGTTTTCAAAAAGAATAATTACCTACAAATAGTTTTGCTTCAGAAAAATCAATATCAACAATATGAGTGCAAATGGCATCTAAAAAATCACTATCATGACTTACTACAATAACTATATTAGAATAATCCATTAAGAAATTTTCTAGCCATTTAATAGTTTTTAAATCAAGTCTGTTTGTTGGTTCATCCATTATTAAAATATCAGGGTTGCCAAACAAAGCCTTAGCTAACAAAACTTTAACTTTTTCATTAGCTTTAAGTTCTGACATTTTTAGATTTCATTTACTTGATTCAATGCCTAAATTTGATAAAAGAGTTTGGGCATCGTTTTCGGCATTTCATCCACCCATTTCACCATATTGTTGTTCTAAAACACTAGCTTTTTCGTAATCTTCCATTGTAGCTTCAGGATTTTCATAAATCTTATTTTTTTCTAAATTAATTTTATATAGTTCTTTGTTACCCATAATAACAACATCAGTAACATTAAAATCATTGTATTCATCATGATTTTGGCTTAAAACACTCATTCTGGCATTTTTTTCTTTAACTATTTGTCCTTCTGAAGCTTCAATCTCTCCACTTAGAATTTTTAAAAAAGTTGATTTACCAACACCATTAGCCCCTATAATACCATAAACATTACCTGGTAAAAATTTCAAGTTTACATTACTAAAAAGTTTTTTATCGGGAAAAATTTTGCTTATTCCACATACATCTAACATCTAAAAACCTCCATATTATTAACATAGTTATTAATTATACTAGAACAATTTATATTTAATCTAATACACCGCAATTAAATTCTAAAAATAAAATAATAGCCTAAAAAATTGGTTTATAATTATATGTGCTTAAAATGAGCATCCTTAGCTCAGCAGGTAGAGCAAGGGACTCTTAATCCCTGGGTCGTGGGTTCGAGCCCCACAGGATGTACCATATAAAAAAGACAAGCTTGTGCAACTTGTCTTTTTTCTTTAATTATTTAAGTTCAATACTTAGTTCATCCTTTTCGACATTTACATGTATTGAAGAATAATTTTTAGTTTCATTTTTAATAATTAAATCAGCAATTCTATTTTCAATATTATTTTGAATAAATCTTTTTATAACTCTAGCTCCAAAGCTTTCATCATATGATTTTCGAGCTATATATTTATATACACCTAGGTTTGTAATTAATTCTAGATTGTGATTTAAAATCAATCTTTGATTTAGTTTTTCAATTTCAATAGCGGCAATTTGTTCAATTGTTAACATATCCAAGGGACTAAAAGGTATGATTTCATCTATTCGGTTTACAAATTCTGGTTTAAGACGCTTTAGAAGAATTGTTTTAATTTCTTCATTTGATAATTCTTTTTTCATCATTTCCTCTGAACCTATATTTGAAGTCATTATTATGATTGTGTTTTTAAAATTAATTTTTCTTCCTTTGCTATCACTTAGAGTTCCATTGTCCATAATTTGTAATAAAACATTTAAAATATCTATATGAGCTTTTTCGATTTCATCAAATAAAACAATAGAATAAGGCTTTTGTCTAACTTTTTCAGTTAATTGCCCACCATTATCATCATAACCAATATATCCTGGAGGCGAACCAATTAATTTTGAAACACTATGTTTTTCCATATACTCAGACATATCGAGTCTAATTATATGATTTTCATCATCAAAAAGATTGGCAGCTAGCGCTCTAGCTAGTTCAGTTTTACCAACTCCTGTAGGTCCTAAAAACAGAAACGAACCAATTGGTCTATTAGGATCATTAATGTTTGCTTTTGCTCTTTTTATTGCTTCAGAAATTAAAGAAATCGCATGATTTTGTCCTCTAACACGCTTTTGTAAATTCTTGCTTAAATTTAGCAGTTTATTTCTTTGATTTTCTAAAAGTTTTGTCACAGGAATTCCTGTTCATTTACTTACTATTTGAGCCACTTCTTCACTATCAATAGTTTCTTTAATTAAACGGTTATCTAATTTCTTTAATTTATCTTCAAGTTCTTTTTTAGTTTGCTCTAGTTCAGGAATTAATCCATACATAATTTTCGAAGCTAAAACATAATTTCCTTCAGATTGTAAGACCGATAATTGCCGTTTGTTTTCTTCAATACTATCTTTTAATGATGACAATTTTGCAATTAATTCTTTTTCATCATTTCATTGTTTTTGAAGTGTTTGTTGCTTAGTTTTTAGTTCACTAAGTCTTTCGTTAATTTCTTTAATTCGATTCGCATTTTTTGTTGTATTTTTTTGATTAATATCTTCTAAGGCAACTTTTTCAATTTCTAAATTTGCAATTTCATAATTTAGTTTTTCAATAGGTGCTGGAATGTAATTCATTTCAGTTTTAATATTAGAAGCTGCTTCATCAATTAAATCAATTGCCTTATCAGGTAAAAATCGATCAGGAATATATCTAGCTGAAAGATTAGCAGCAGCCACAATAGCTTCATCTTCAATTTTAACTTCATGGAAAGTTTCGAATCTGTCTTTAATTCCTCTTAGAATGGTTATTGTGTCATTTATTGAAGGTTCTGCAATATAGATTTTTTGCATTCTTCTTTCTAAAGCAGAATCTTTTTCAATATATTTCCGATATTCATTTAATGTTGTAGCACCGATTAAATGTAGCTGACCTCTAGCCATCATAGGCTTTAGCATATTAGCAGCATCCATATTGCTGTCACCAGAAACTCCTGCTCCTATTAGCATATGAATTTCATCTATAAATAAGATAATTTCTCCATCAGAGTCTTGAATTCTTTTAAGAATAGATTTCATTCTTTCTTCAAATTGCCCACGATAGCTACTTCCTGCCACAATTGCGGATAAATCTAGTTCATAAATTTTTTTAGATTTTAAATTTTCAGGAACTTGATTTTCAATTATTTTTCTTGCTAATCCTTCAACAATAGCTGTTTTACCTACACCTGGTTCTCCTACTAAGACAGGATTATTCTTAGTTTTTCGCGATAAAATTCGCACTAAAGAACGAATTTCTTCATCTCGATTAATTACCGGTTCCAATTTTCCTTTGCTAGCTAATTCTGTCAAATCTCTACCATATTTTAGTAATGGATCTTTTTGATCATCTTCAGCTGGTGTTCATGATGCATGCATAATTATCCTCCTTGAATAAACTAATTATATCACTTTATTAGCACTTAGACTAAAAGAGTGCTAATTTTTTTTGAAAATAGAGTAATTTAGAATCTTGGACAGCAACATATTTATGAATTTCTAAAATAGTATCTTTATTAAAAGATATATAATATTAAATAGGTTATTTTATTTAGTAACCATTTGAGCATGAAAAATATAAATGAAAAAAAATTTTGAATAACTTATGCCACTTTAAATGTAGCAATATTTCTGATATTTATTGCTTTAACTCCTTTTAATTATTCTTTGTTATTCGGATTTATGGTTGGCATAGTTAGTTTTTTATTATTCTTAGGGTCATTGAAATTAATTGAAAAGTTAATTGCTGATATTGCTAAGGAAAAAAATAAAACAAAATCTAAAAAAGTAATTGGAATATTAATATTTTTTGTTTTATTTATTCTTAATATTTCGCTTTTTGCATTATTCATTTGACTAAATGTTTATTTCCATGATTCATTAGGTTGAAAACAATCAAAAGCTTTTTTTCCATTTAATGTTATTACAATGACAACACCATATGTATTACTTTCTGTTTATGTAATTATATGAGCAATTGCGAATTGGATAAATTCAAAAATAAGACAAAGAAAGGAGAATAATGGACAAATTACTGAGACTTAATTGATTTGGTGATTCTGAAATTAATTCAAACCAAATTTTTTCAATGATTGTGTTAGTTTTTATTACACTTGCATTATCAATTTTGATTTACATTGGTGTAAAAAGACAAAAAGCGAATGTGGCTCCAAATACTGCTATTGTTTTAGTTGAAGTTGTAGTTGCAGGTAGTGATGAATTTTTTAGCGAGAAACATGAATCAAAATTTGATAAAGCAAATCCATATTTAATATCATTATTTGTTTTTATTTTCTTTGGCAATATTTTATCTTTAATAGGGCTTGCTCCTATTGGAACAAGTTTATCGGCAATTTTAGCTGCAACAGTAGTTACATGATTAGGTACAGCCGGAGTTGGAATAGCATATAACAAAATTAAATATATACTTAAATTAATAAATCCATTAGAATTTGCTTCCAATTATTCACCCCTTATATCAATGACATTTCGTTTATATGGAAATATTATGGGAGGAGTAGTTTTAGTTTCATTAACAACATTATTTTTAAATAATATTTGATCTAAAATTATTGGAATTGATCCTAGTTCAGCAGCATCAACATTTAATCCACTTGGAGTGTTATTGTTGCCAGCATTTAACTTATATTTTGACATATTTGGTGTCGCAATTCAGGCATTTGTATTTGTGTTATTAACGGTATCATACTGGTCCCAGGCAGCAGAGGTTGATATTAAAGAAAAACACAAGAAAAAAATTCGAGCTTGAAAGAAAAAAGTTGTTGAAAACAAACAACTCAATCTTGAAAGCAATACTGTTTAAAATAAAATAAATTACTATATATAAAAAATTTTTGTAGGAGAAAATTATGATTGATAAATTAGATAAATTGAACGAAATTGTTCAAAAATTTAACCCTAATAATGCAGGTAGTTCTTCAAGTGTAAATTACCCATTTGCTTATGGTTTAACAATGCTAGGAGCTGGTCTAGCTATTTGTGGTTCTGGTGTAGTTTCTTTAGGACAAGGTATAGCTGTGGCTAAGGCTTGTGAAGCTGTAGGAAGAAATCCTGAAGCTTTATCTAAAGTTCGTACATTATTAATATTTGGTTTAGCAATAGTTGAATCGGCTTCAATTTATTGTTTAATTATTGCACTACTATTAATTTTTGTTTAGTAAATTATGTACCAAAATACTTTTATTAAATTAAAAAGCGGTAGTGTATCTGATGAAATTCAAAAAACTTTCTCAGGCTTGTCATTTAATTGACCATTATTTGTATTTTCATTAATTGTTTTAATGTTGGTTACTGTTATTATTACTTTTTTAGTTTACAAACCCATTAAAAAGATGATTAAAAAGCGTCAACAATTAATTCAAGAAAATATTGATGCTTCAATTAAAGCAAAAGACGATGCTTTAAGAGTTCAAGAAGAACATGATAAAAAAATTATTGAAGCCACAAACCAGGCAACTATGATTATAAATAACGCTAAAGTTGAAAGTGAAAGAATTATTAATAGTGGTTCGGCATTAGCAAAGAAAAAAACAGAAATAATGCTAGATCAAGCAGAAGTTTTAATTAACAAAAAGCATGAAGAATTTAGCAAACAACAGAAAAAAATTATTATGGATAATGCAGTTGAATTAGCTAAAAAAATCATTGGTCGTGAAATTAAGGATGCTGACAACATTAAAATGATTAAAGAAGTATTGGATAAATAGTCATGTTTGATTTAAAACAAACAATTAACAATTGATCTTTTGCTCTATTTGATTTAGTTAGAAATTCTAAAGATCTAGAAAAAATTACTGATGACTGCGAAAAAATAATTCAGGTTTTAAAACAAAACAAAGAGTATTTAATGATTTTAAATTCTTATGATATGTCAGATGAAAAAAAATACTCGATGATTGATGAGGCTTTTGGATTATTTCATCCTTATATTTTAAATACAATAAAATTAGCAACTAAAAAACACGTTGTTAAATATTTAGGTTCAATTTTTCATAGATTTATAGAGTTATCTAATGAAAAATTAAAAATAAGATATGGAAAAGTTTTTAGTTCAAAAAAGATTTCGACTGAAGAAATGAAGAAATTGGAACTAAAAATTTCTAAGGACTTAAATTCTAAAATAATTTTAGTCAATGAAATTGACCCTTCTTTAATAGGAGGTATCAAAATAAAAGTTGATGAATATTTAATTGATAATACCGTTTTAGGTAGATTAGAAAAAATCAAAAGAACAATATAGAAAGGAGCTCTAATGGCAATTAAACCTAGTGATCTATCAGCTATTATTAAAAACCAAATTAAAGATTTTAATGAAGCTATTAGTTATGAAGAAGTTGGGCGAGTTATTACTGTTGGTGATGGTATTGCAATGGTTAGTGGGCTTAACAGCGTTGAATATGGCGAATTAGTTTTATTTGACTGTGGCATTGTTGGTATGGCACTAAATTTAGAAGAAGAACTAGTCGGAATTGTTGTTATGGGTGATGATAGAAATATTGTCGAAAATTCCCATGTTAAAAGAACACACAAGGTAATATCAGTAAAAGCTGGGGACAGCCTTTTAGGCCGTGTAGTTAATGCTTTAGCTCAACCAATTGATGGCAAGGGTAAAATAGAGGGAGAAATTGATAGCCCAATTTTCAAAATAGCTCCTGGAGTTATGACAAGAAAACAAGTATCAGAGCCCTTACATACTGGAATTTTAGCAATTGATGCCTTAATTCCAATTGGTCGTGGTCAACGTGAATTGATTATTGGTGATAGACAAACTGGAAAAACGGCAATAGCAATAGATGCGATTTTGAATCAAAAAAACAAAAATGTGTATTGTATATATGTTGCTATTGGTCAAAAAAATTCAACAATCAGTCAAATTGTTGACCAATTACAAAAACATAATGCTTTAAAATATACAACTATAGTTTCAGCCTCAGCTTCTGAAAGTGCTCCATTACAATATATTGCTCCGTATACAGGCATTACGATAGCAGAAGAATGAATGTCTAAAGGAAAAGATGTTTTAATAGTCTATGATGACTTATCTAAACATGCTGTGGCTTATCGTACTCTTTCTTTATTATTAAGAAGACCTCCAGGTCGTGAAGCATATCCAGGAGATGTATTTTACTTACATTCACAATTACTAGAAAGATCAGCAAGATTAGACCAAAATCATGGTGGTGGTTCAATTACAGCCTTACCTATTATTGAAACTCAAGCAGAAGATATTTCAGCTTATATTCCTACAAATGTTATTTCAATTACTGATGGTCAAATATTTACCAAAGAATCGTTATTTAATTCAGGCCAAAGACCTGCAATCGATGTTGGTTATTCAGTTAGTCGTGTTGGTTCAGCTGCGCAAACAAAATTAACTAAAAAAGTTGTATCAAGTTTAAAACTTGAACTAGCACAATACAACGAAATGCAAGCTTTTGCCCAATTTGGTTCAGATTTAGACCAAAATACAAGAACAATTTTAGAACACGGTTCAAAAGTATATGAGCTTTTAAAACAATCACAATATTCACCATATTCTCCTTCAGAACAAATTATTTTACTGTTCTGTGCTAAATATCGTTTAATTAATGTAATTCCTAAAGATAAAATAATTAAATATCGTCAAGAATTATTAACTTATTTTTCAGTTAATGTTTCAGCATCTAAAGTGCTAAGAAAATTAAATGAAGCTTCTGATTGAACTGATAAATTAATTGAAGATATTTACAACAAAATTTTGCAATTTAATGAATTATTTATTAAAACAATTCCTTTATATAATAAAGACCTATATCAACCTGTTCCGGAATTAGCATGGAAAACCTCCAAAAAATAAAACAAAGAATTAATTCAGTTAATTCTACAAAAAAAATCACTAAGGCAATGGAATTGGTTGCAACAGCAAAATTTTCTAAAATAAGAAACAAAACAAATAAAGTTAAGTCATATTATGAAAATATCGAAAAAATTTTTATTAATTTAATAAAAAATACTGATCAAGATATAGATAAATTATTAAATAAGCACGCCTGAACTTTTGCTGCTAAAAGAAACTTATATATTGTTTTTGGTAGCGATTTAGGTCTTTGCGGTTCTTTTAATTCTGAAATGTATAAAAAAATATGTGAAGTAGTTAGTGGTGATGACATTTTAATTGTCATTGGTTCAAAATTGCTGAGCTTAATTGAAAAAAACAAAAAATATCATATTATTCAAACATTAACACAAATTGGAGATAATCCAACTATTGATGTTGCTCAAGTGGTTTCAAATAAGATTTATGATGTTTTAGAAATATCACTTTTAAAGTCTGTAAAACTAATTTATACATATTATGAAAATCCCTTAAAAGCAGATCCTATAGTCAAAGAAATTTTTCCAATTTCTTCAGAAACTATCCAAAAATTCGATAATAAAGAAAATGAATATATTAAAAAAGAAACAATATTTGAACCTAACCCAGAAATAATCCTACAAAACTCATTTAAGATATTTTTTGAAGCTTCTATCTTTAATGCTTTAACTAATGCTAAACTAGCAGAAACTAGTCAAAGAAGAACAGCAATGGAACAAGCTTCAAACAATGCTGAAGATTTAATTAATGATCTAAAAATAAGCTATAACAGTTCAAGACAATCAAAAATAACCCAAGAACTTACAGAAATTGTAAATGGTTCAGATTCTTAGGAAAGGATATATATGCCAAAAACTAAAAAAAATGAAGAACAAAAAAACTATGGTGTAATAACTCAGATTTTAGGTGCAGTTATCGACGTTAGATTTGAAGAAGGTAAAGCGCCTAAAATGCTTAATGCCTTGTTTGTTATTGATGAACAAAATCCTAAGAATCAGCAATACTTGGAAGTAGCACAACATATTGGAAATGACACTGTTAGAACTATAGCTATGAGTTTAACTATTGGTCTAAAAAGAGGTATGAAAGTTTTAGACCTTCAAAAACCAATTACAGCACCAGTTGGTAAAGAAATTTTATCTAGAATGTTTAATGTTTTAGGTGAACCAATTGATTTAATGGGTGGAGAATTTAATAATCGTTTACCAATTCACCGTCCTGCCCCTAGTTTTGAAGAACAAAAATCAACTTTAGAAATATTTGAAACTGGAATTAAGGTTATTGACTTGTTAATACCTTATATAAAAGGTGGAAAAATTGGATTATTTGGTGGTGCTGGAGTTGGTAAAACTGTTTTAATTCAAGAATTAATTAATAATATTGCAAAACAACATGGCGGTTTATCTGTGTTTGCTGGAGTGGGTGAAAGAACTCGTGAAGGTAATGATTTGTATCATGAAATGAAAGCTAGTGGTGTTTTAGATAAAACTGCCTTGGTGTTCGGACAAATGAATGAACCGCCCGGTGCTAGAATGAGAGCACCATTTACTGCTCTAACAATGGCTGAGTATTTTAGAGATTCATTAGGGCAAGATGTTTTATTATTTATCGACAATATTTTTAGGTTTACTCAAGCGGGTTCAGAAGTTTCTGCCTTATTGGGACGTATGCCATCAGCTGTTGGTTATCAACCAACATTAGCAGTTGAAATGGGGCAATTGCAAGAAAGAATTACTTCAACCAATAAAGGATCTATTACATCAGTGCAAGCAGTTTATGTTCCCGCTGATGACTTAACTGACCCTGCGCCTGCAACTACATTTACTCACTTAGATGCTAAAACCGTTTTAGATCGTGATATAGCTGCCTTGGGTATATATCCTGCTATTGACCCACTTGGTTCAAATTCGAGAATGATGGACCCTAACATAATAGGTTTAGAACATTACAACACTGCCCGCGAAGTTCAAAATATTTTACAAAGATTTAAAGAACTTCAAGATATTATTGCAATTCTAGGAATGCATGAATTATCTGAAGAAGATAAAAGAGTTGTTGCTAGAGCCAGAAGAATTAGAAGTTTTTTATCTCAACCATTTTTTGTTGCTGAAAAATTTAGTGGAATTCAAGGTAAATATATAAATTTAAAGGACACAATAAGATCATTTAAAGAAATTTTAAGTGGAAAATATGATGATTTACCAGAAGAAGCCTTTTTATATGTTGGCACTATTGAAGAAGTTATTCAAAAAGCCAAAACTTTAGGCTACAAATTTGATAAATAAATATGGCAAATAAAGTTATCGATGTTGTTATAACAACACCCAAAGGGATTTATTTTGAATCTAAAGCTTCAATCGCTACATTTTCTACAACTGAAGGACAAATAGGACTAATGAACGGCGCTTTACCATTTATAGCAGCTTTAGTACCTTCTCAAATAATTATTAAAACTGAACAAGAAAAGGATAGTAAAATCTTTTATATTGACCAAGGAATAGTGGAATTTAAAGATAATTTATTATCACTTATTGTTAGTCATATTGACACTAAGCCAATTAATTTAGAAATTAATTTTAAACAAGACATTCAAAAAAAACATGATGTCATTGAAGAATTAATTCTTAAGAAAAAAATTGCTGAACAAAAAAAATAAATTGATTTATTACAAAACTCACTTTTTAACCAATTGGTGAGTTTTTTGAGCTTTCTTAGATTATATCTAAGGTTTATATTAACTCTTAAAATATTTAGTTACGTTTTTTGTTAAAATATAGATTAGATATGATAAAAAAAATGGAGAAAATAAATGAAAAAATCTTTAAAAATTTTAACAACATTGGGAGCAATTTCTGCAATGGTTCCTGTATCATTAGCAGCAATTTCTTGTTCGAATACAGAAAAAAATGAATTAGAAAAAACTATAAGTGAATTAGAACAAAAATTAAGTGCATCTGACCTTAGACAAGATCAAAAAGATGCACTAAAAACAGAAATCCAAAAAGCTAAAGAAATTTTGAATAACAAATCTGCTTCAAAAGAAGATTTAGTTAAGGCTAAAACAAATTTAAAATCAAAATTTGAAGAAATAAAAAAACAACCTGCACCAAAAACAGAGGCTGAATTATTACAAGAAGCTAAAAACGCTTTAAGTGCTTATATTAAAGAAATTGAAGCTAAAAAAGATACCTTAAGAGCTGATCAAAAAGCAGACTTAGAAAAAGCAATTGAAAAAGCAAAGACTATAGAAAATAAAGCAGACGCTACTAAAGAAGAATTAATATCAGCTAAGAATGAGCTAAAATCTTCTTATGAAACAATTTTAGCTAAACCTAAACCAAATAATCCAAGAGATATTGCTATTGAATCATTTAATGCTTCAAAGCAAGCTATTGAAGAATATATTAAAAGTGATTTAAAATATACTTACTTAGAAGCTTTAAAAACTGAATTATCTCAAGAAATTCAAACCCAAACAAATATAGTACAAAACAATGCATCTACCAAAGAACAAATTGATGAAGCTAAACAAAATTTAACCAAAAAATTTGATGAAATAAAATCCAAGATACCAAATTTAAAATTACAAGAAGCTCAAAAAGTAGTTAATAAGCTAGCATTTAATACAAATAAATTTGCTTCTGAAATTACAAATGACAATCTAAACGAGCAATTGCTTTATGTAATGGCAGAAGGCTCAACTGGTTCTTGAAAAGACTTTAAAGATAATGATAAAACAACTGAATTTAGCGAAAAAATATTAGAAGACCTTGGGCTATCATTAAATAAAGTTAATGACAAATTATATTCAGTTGAATGAAAAAAAGACACCAAAACATTAGAGGCTGAAATAACTATTGAAAATAAGAAATTTAAAGTTTCAGGCACTCTAGCATTTGATGCTCCAAATGTAGAAGAATATTTCACAGTTTTAAATCCTACAATAAAAGCTGATATTGACAAAACAACATTAACAGCAAAAAAACTAAATTATAAAAGTTTTGATTTTGCTAAAAAAGGATTTATATATGAAGGTGATGCAACTAAACCTCAATTCATTAAATTTTATACAATAAAAAATATTACAACAGATGAAAATGCAGCTGAAGGTAAAGCAGTAATTGAATTTGTTTTTTCAAACTATGACAATAGTATTAAATATTCAAAAACAGTTGAATATGACGGTTTTAAAAAAGGCTCAACAAAAGTAACAAATGATTCAATTCTTGAAAAAATTAAAAACAAAACAATTTTTAGTGGAAAATTAGAACAATCAGTCATAGATGATATTAAAAAATTATCAGAAGATAAAAAGAAACATAAAGATTATGAATATGAATATTTCGGTTACATTAAGTCATATAGCACCAGCATTACTTACGGTTTAAAAAGCAAAGATGCAAAATCAAAATTCACAGGAATAAAATGAGATGAAGAATTTATAGAAGCACTTTATACTAAAAAAATAATTTACGCTTCTAAATCATCAAATAAAAGAAAAGCACTTGAATTTGCTCTAAAAGATAACAAAATATACATTGTATTCATTTTTGCAGATGATGATACAAAAACTCCTCATTTTATAGCTCTTGAAGATTAATAAACTAATAATTATAGTTGGCTTTTGCCAACTATTTTATTTGTCTTAATAAAATTCTAAGTTTTTTAAAAAACTAACTATTTATGCTAAAATAATAAGGCTAATAAATGGCGTTCGTGGCGAAGTGGTTAACGCTCCGGGTTGTGGCTCCGGCATACGAGGGTTCGATCCCCTTCGAACGCCCCATTTTTTTATCTTTTTTACTAAATGAAAAAAGTTGCTAATTATTAGACAAATTCAAGAGTCTAATAAAATATTGCAACTTTATTTTTTTATATTTTTTCCTAAATTATAACATCTACGACATCTAGGTTCATACTCATTATAATCACCTAATAGTCTTTGTTCTTCGCTATCAATTTTTCGATAAGACATTGAAGCCAAATTTTTACATATAACACATATAGCATTTAGTTTGGTTACTCTTTCAGCTATTGCCATTAATTGTGGCATTGGACCAAAAGGTTTGTGCAAATAATCCTGGTCTAAACCTGCAATAACAACTAAATATCCCTTATTAGCTAAATCATCTGCAATTTTGATAATATCTTCACTAAAAAAATGAGCTTCATCAATCAAAATAGAATCATAATGCTCTTTTTTTAGTAAAGAATATATTTCATTAATATCTTCTAGTGTGTAAGTATCACATTTTGTTCCTGCTCGACTTACTATTTCAGTTTCTGAAAACCTATTATCAAATTTTGGTTTAATAATTAAGCTGTTAAAACCTACATATCATAGAGTTTTAAATTTTCTTAATAATTCTTCACTCTTACCACTATACATAGGTCCTGTTATGATTTCTATTGACCCTTTGTTATATTTTTCATTCATAGCTTAAAAATTTTCTCCTTATCATATGTGCTGTTGATATGTAATAATAATACATTTTAATAGTATAATTTTTCTAATTTAAACTAATATTTTTTAAGTTATAAAAAGGAGAATAATTATGTCATTAAAAGCAGGTATTGTAGGTTTACCAAATGTAGGAAAAAGTACCTTATTTTCAGCCTTAACGCTTAATGAAGCTGAATCAGCAAATTATGCTTTTACTACAATTGAGCCTAATGTTGCGATTGTAAACTTGGAAGACACTAGATTATATCAATTAGCCAAAATGGTAAATGCCAAAAAAGTAGTTCCAGCAACATTTCAATTTGTAGATATCGCCGGTCTAGTTGAAGGAGCTTCTAAAGGCGAAGGCTTGGGCAATAAATTTCTAGCTAACATTCGAGAAGTAGATGCCATAGTTCATGTTATTAGATGTTTTGAAGATGAAGATATAGTTCATGTCAAAAATAAAATAAATCCTTTAGATGATTTAAAAATAATAAATTTAGAATTAATATTAGCTGATTTACAAACTACTGAAAATATTATTAATAGAATAGCCAAAAGAGCTCAAAACACCAATGATAAAGAACTTAAAAAAGAATATGAATTGCTTTTGAAAATTAAAAACAGTTTACAACAAGAAATAATGCTAAAAAATATAGTTTTTGATGAAGAAGAGCTTAAATTAATTAAAAATTATCAATACTTAACTATGAAGCCTACAATTTATGTAGCTAATTTAGATTCTAAATCATATGCTAATTTAAACAATGCTATTCATTTTCAAACACTAAGAAAACATCTTGAAACTCAAAATGAAATATTAATTCCAATATGCATTAAATTAGAATATGAAGTTTGCCAATTTAGCGCTGAAGAAAAACAAATGTTTTTAAATGAATATAATATTGAAAAATCTGGTTTAGATGAAATTATTTCTAAAAGTTTCTATTTACTTAATCAATCGACATACTTTACAGCAGGTGAAATCGAAGCTAGAGCATGAGTTTTTAAAAACGGAATGAATGCTGCTGAATGCGCTGGCATAATTCATACTGATTTTGAAAAAAAATTTGTTAAAGCTGAAGTTATCAAATATGAAGACTATCTAAATTTAGGTGGAGAAAAACAAGCCAAAGAAGCCGGAAAAATGTCATTAGAAGGCCGTAATTATATAATGCAAGACGGTGACATATGCTACTTCAAGATAGCAAAATAGTTTATAATTAAAACATTATAAACATGGGGGTTTTGTATAATGGTAGTACTATAGTCTCCAAAACTATTTGTAAGGGTTCGATTCCTTTAACCCCTGCCATATTATTTTAAATAACCAAAAAATAGAGCACAAAACTGCTCTATTTTCTTTTTTGATTTCTTCAAATAATAAATTGAATCATATTTTGACTTAGTTTTGATTGGGGAATTTTTTCCAAGCATTTTTCTCAATCTTCAAGTTCAAAATTCTTATCTAAAATTTGAATGTCGCCAGATTTAGAATATGTAAATTCATTTCTATCAAAACATTTATGAATATCAATTGGTAAATTTAGTAAATTTTCCTTGCTTGCAACATATCCAAGAATTTCTTGAAATTTAGGAGAATCCGCTATTATATCATTATCAATATTTTTGATATTGTTGTGTAAAATGAAAGCATAATTCTCTAAATCTTTTTTAATATATTTAACATCATATATATGAGCATTCTCAATTTCCATTTTTCTCTTTCTTTTGGCTTTTATATCCTCTAAATCAAATACGTTTATTTCAAAAGAACTGGCTTTGTTTCTAAAACTTTCTATTTTAGGATCAATAATATTTTCCCTAATTCTCTTTGTGCCATCAATTTCTTTAATTATTCTTTTTTGATATAAGGTTCATTCAAATTTTTCTTTTGAATTTTTATTGTTTTTGTTTGCTAATTTTAATAGCTCACCAAATTTTTCAGATGCTTTATTAAACGAATCATTTTTTTCATCAAAAAACTTATCCATAAAGGAATCATAATTCTTGTAGTTATTAGAAAATTTAGCCATCTCTTCAATTTCTTTAGAATTTTTGTTATTTTTTTGATTTTTTAAAATTAAATCTAAAACCATAAATAAATTATAAATATAACTATCATATGCTTTTGTTTTCATCGTGTATTTTTCTAAATCAATTATCATTTCAGCATTTTTTGGATTAGCAAAAGAACCTCCTGCATTGTTTCCTTTTAGAATAGAAATGATATTTTTTATAGTTTTATTTTGTAAAAAATAATAATTGTTAAAAAAGTCATTAACAATTTTAATTTGTTTCTCATCTAAAACAATAGTTTTATTTGCATTTATATTTGGTCTTTGTTCTTGCTTTAAACCAATTAGTTTAAATAAATGATTTCTAGTTTTAAAATTAGCATTTTGCTTTATGAATCAACTTGGAGTAGTATATTCATCAATTTCTAAATATTCGAAATTGATATAAATGCCCTCAATTAGTCAATCGTCCTCTTGCATGAAAATATCTATGTAGCCTTTTGCTTTAGCGGAATTAGAACGCTTGTTTTTAGCAGATTTAGTAATGAAATAAAGTCATATTTATCTAAATAAGCTTGCATTCGATGATTTCCTTAAAAACATGTTCTAAAACTTCAACACTAATAGAATTGCCACATAAATAAATCATTTTTGTTTCTGACATTAAATCAGCATTTTTTAAAGCTAAATAATCTTTATTATCAAAACCCATATATAAAAAGGATTGCTGTGCATTAATATAATTAATGCTATTAGTTTCTTTGAAATAAAATTTTAATCTGCTATTTGCACCACTTGCTGTTAAGGTCGGTCCAAAGCCTTTATTTAAATAAATATAGGCTTCAGAATTAAAATTAGTATAATCAATTAATTTAGATTTTCAAATTCCGTTTTTAGTTTTTTTAAACTCATTAAAAGCATATTTATTGGAATATTTAAATTCTTCCATATTATCATTACAAATTATTTTGTCTAGTGTATTTTCATGAGTAATATGTTTTGGAAAATCAAAATTTTTAGTTTTGTCTAATCAAGAAATACAGAAAACTCGCTCTCTATTTTGAGCGCTTCCGTAATCAATAGAATTAATTATTTTATATTTTGATTTGTATCCTAATTTTTCTAAGCTTTTGGTTCAATCCTTAAATTGCTCAATAAATTTTTTAGACATCAATGCTTTTACATTTTCTAAAACCAAAACCTTTGGTAAAGAATTTTTATTATTCTTTAGAATACGTTCTATTTCATAAAGCAAACCACTTCGAGTGTTATCTAATCCCTTTTGTTTGCCTTGTTGCGAAATATCTTGGCAAGGAAAAGAATAAGTTAGAATGTCAATATCTTTAGGTAGTTTCTCGAAATGAGTAATGTCAGTTTGACTCTCTCTCTCTCTCTCTCTCGTTTACATTAAATTTCTTAAAAAAATAATCATTATTTACATATCCATATAAATAGGGAAAAATTCTTCTCAATTTTTGTTCATTCATTTTCTGAAAATAATTGTCACTAACAACATTTTTACTGTTGGCACTTCATATGTATTCTTTAAGTTTTGTTATCATTTCAGTTTTTGAATATTTTTCTTCAAAAGAAACGGCGCCATAATGAATTATCATATATGCAATAATTGCATCAATATAAAAATCACAAGATCCAAGTGATTTAACATTGATTTTTAAAGATTTTTCAATATTTTTAAGAGCTTTATATTGGCTACCAATTCCAGCAAACATTTCATATAGTTTTACATTTTTCATGATATTAATTTTAGCGTATTAAAAGGCTAAAAAAAAATAAAATTAAAACCAAAACCGTAACTGATTTTGGTATCCATAATATTTGCTTATTTAAGGTTTAATTCTGATTTAATAACTTGAATTTTATCCAATGCCTCTCAACTTAAATTTAAATCGTTGCGTCCAAAATGACCAAATGTTGCAGTTTGTAAATAAATTGGCTTAAGTAGATTTAGCGTTTTAATTATTCCTCTAACACTTAAGTCAAATAATTTATTTATTAAATTAATTATTTCATTTTCAGAAAATCTAGAAGTTCCAAATGTATTAACATAAATACTTTGAGGTCTTGGTAAACCAATAGCATAAGATAATTGAATTTCACACATTTTAGCTACGCCTGCAGCTACTAGATTTTTAGCTATATATCTTGCCATATAAGCTGCACTTCTATCAATTTTAGTAGCATCTTTTCCACTAAAAGCTCCTCCACCATGGTGAGCAAAGCCACCATAAGTATCAACAATTATTTTTCTTCCAGTTAAACCAGTGTCTCCTACGGGCCCCCCAATTACAAATCTTCCGGTTGGATTAATTAATATTTCATAATCTAGATTGAAATTATGTTTCACCATTACATAATCAATAATATTTTCTTTAATAAATTTTTTAAATTTTTCTTCGTTGAAATTGGATAAATGTTGAACTGACATTAAAACTTTTGCAACTCTAATGCTATTGTTTTCATCGTCATACTCAACTGTAACTTGGCTCTTCATGTCACTTTTAGCATAAGGAAATTTTTTGGCACGTCTTAGTTTTTCAGCTCTCTTAACCAATTCATGACTTAAAACAATTGGTCAAGGCATGTAATATTCATTTTCATCTGTTGCATATCCAAATAAAATTCCTTGGTCTCCAGCTCCTAAATCATCACTACCTTTTTTAGCAATTCCAATGGCTATGTCTGGACTTTGGTGATAAATTCCATTAATTATATTAAAATCATTTTCATTATATCCTAATGGTTTTAGCACTTTTCAGGCTTCTTTTATTGTATCAATATATCCAGAAGTAGTAATTTGCCCTCCAATGTAAATGATATTGTTATTTGCTAAAACATCACATGCTACTCTGGCGTACGGATCTTTTTTTAATAAACCATCTAATATAGCATCACTAATTTGATCACAAATTTTATCTGGATGACCAGCACCCACGCTTTCTGAAGTTAAAACTCTTTTCATAGTTTAAATAATCCTTTCTTATATTTTTAATATTAAAAAAACATAAAAAAACAGCCAATAATTAGAAAAGCTGTTTTTTAAAAGCATTAGTGTAATGATACATGTTAGACATTTAATGTCCCTGACTATCCACCTTGATTATTAATTTTATAAACAGGTTGGCATGTTTCAAACGCTTGTCAAGCTAAACAACTCTCTATGTACTTTTTAATATTAATTAATTATAGCAAAATAATATCTGATTTTTTTGCACTTTCGATCGTTTTATCATCTCAAACACTAACTTGAACTTCACCTATATGTTTTTTTTCTAATAAAAACATAGCGATTCTCGATTGTCCAATTCCTCCACCAATAGTTAAAGGAAATTTATTTTCAATAATAGCTTGATGATATGAACTAATTCTAGCTATTTCTTCTAATGGTAAATTATATTGCTTTTGTAATGAATTAGCATCAACTCTAATCCCCATGCTGCTTAATTCTAGTGCAATATCATTTAGTTCATCATATACTATTAAATCTCCATTCAAGTTTCAGTCATCATAATCTTTGGCTCGATTTGAATGAGGTATGTTATCTGGAAGATTGTAGCCTATTTTATAAATAAATATTGCTCCATATTTTTTAACTAGTTCATATTCTCTTTCCTTAGAACTTAAATTAGGAAATTTATTATAAAGTTTTAATGAATCAATAAAAAAGATCTTTTTAGGCAATTTAGATTTTAAAGTAACATAAGTGCTATTAATTTTTTTCTCAGTAAATTTCAAAGCTTGATATATTTTGTTAACTATTTTCTTTAAAAATGATAAATCGCGATCTTCTTTAGCAATTATCATTTCTCAATCTCATTGGTCGACATAAAATGAATGAGTATTATCAATTATTTCTTCTTGTCTAATGGCATTCATATCCGTATATATTCCATGATACAAATCAAAATTATATCTATATAGCGCATCTCTTTTTCATTTAGCTAACGAATGAACTATTTCAAGTTTTTCATTAATTGATTTAGGTCGAAATGATACGGGTTTTTCGCCAGATAAACCATCATTTAAACCACTTGAACTTCTAACAAATAAAGGAGCAGAAACTCTAGTTAAATTCAAAGATTTTTTTAATTTATGTGAAAAAACGTCTTTTAAAATTTCAATTGCTAATTGTGTTTCTTTTAAACTTAGTTTGGAATTTTTCATAATTTAAAATTTTAGCAAAAAATGTATAAACAACATTGCTTTAAAAACCATTATAAACTTAGTTTCTTGATTTTATAATTTAGAGCATTAAAAAATATCGAGCGCTTAAGTTTAAACTCGATATTTTTGCATCAATATTATTTATCTTGAATTGCTTCAAATCCTGGCATTTTATTTCCTTGAATAAATTCAATAGAAGCACCACCACCAGTTGAAATAAAACTAAATTTTGATTGATAGCCTAATTTGTTAATTGCAGTAACCGAATCTCCGCCACCAACAACTGAATAAGCTTTTTGGTTATTAGCTATAGCTATAGCAATACCTTTTGTTCCATTTTCAAAATTCTTAAATTCGCTAACTCCTGCTGGACCATTTCAAAAAATAGTTTTTGCTGAAGCTATAACTTCATTAAATAATTCAACAGATTGTGGACCAACATCTAGACCCATATATCCATCAGGTATATCAATATTATCTTTATTTGTAAATTTAGGTGTTTTATCTGCAAATTCATCTGTATAAGCATTATCAATTGGTAAAACAATTTTGTCTTTATATTGTTTTAGATATTGAGTTGCTAATTCTAATTTGTCATCTTCACATATTGAAGTACCAATTTTGTGACCCAATGCTTTTTGAAAAGTATAAGCCATACCTCCAACTACTAGTACTTTATCAGCAACATTAAATAGTTTTTCTAAAACTTTGATTTTATCGCTAACTTTAGCTCCACCCACAATAGCAACAAAAGGTCTTTCGAAACCATCTAGAATTTTTTCTAAATGTTTAACTTCATCATTCATTAAAAAACCTAAAGCTGATTCTTTAACAAATTTAGCAATTCCTGCTGTTGAAGCATGCGAACGATGTGAAGCTCCAAAAGCATCATTAACATAAACATCACCTAAACTTGCTCAGAATTTAGATAGCTCTTCACTATTGCCAGATTCTGCTTTGTCATTTAAATCCTCGTGACGAGTGTTTTCTAAAAAAATGATTTCACCAGGTTTTAGATTTTGAGCAGCCTCCTGTACTTCTTTTCCCTTTGTAAAAGGAATAAATTTAACTTCTTTGCCCAAAATTTCTGAGAATTTAGCAACAACAGGTTTTAAAGTTTTATTAGCTTTATCTTCTGGAGTTTTAATTCTTCCAAGGTGTGAAAGCATAATTAAAGAAGCACCATTTTCCAAAATATATTTTATTGTTGGTATTGCTGCATCTATTCTTTTAGTATCCATTACTTTTCCATCTAATAAAGGTACATTAAAATCAACTCTCAAAATTACTTTCTTACCTTTAAGTTCAATATCTTTAATTGTTTTTTTCATTTTATCTCCCAATTTAATATAAAATTTTAACGATATAAATAATTATAATAAGATTATTTTATATAAAAATATTGAATTTCGTTGAAAGAATGGAGAAAAAATGGCAAAACTTTTAGGTGCTCAAAAACAAAAAGATACCCGTAGTTTGAAATATGATCCTGAGAATGATAGTATTTCAAAAATAATTGCAGAATTTCAGAACTATAAGAAAAAAGCTTATTTTTACAAACCATACTCTGAAATGGAGATTTTTTCATTTTTTCAAAAAATAAGATTCATGAAAATAATGGATGAAAAGAACTCAACTAAAATTGAAGAAACTCAAAAACGCCAAAATAAAATTAAACTTAAATATGCTAATTACATTGAATATGAAAAATGGTCAGATTCACCTTTAGCAACTAAAACTAAGCCAATGCCACTATGACTAAAAATAACAATCATTTCAGCCTTTATTGCTTTAATTATTATTATGCTTGTGATTATTCTTGGCTTAAATAAATGATGATAGGAAAATAAGATTATGGAAAAAAACATATTATATGCAATATTATCATTAGTTATTTTAGTAACAATTGTAATAGTTACCAACTATGCAATAGCACTTTTCAATGCTATTAAAAGAAACAAATCAAATAAAAAAGCCTTAGGTGATTCAACACGAATAAGAATAATATTCCAACTAAAAGAAGCTATTGAGTATTTATCTAAAACTAAAACAGGTGCTTTAATTACTATCGAGAACAATGATAATTTAGATAGTTTAAGAACTGACGGTGTCATTTTAGATGCTAATATTTCAGCAGCACTTCTAATTTCTATTTTTAATAAAAACAGTCCGCTACATGATGGAGCAGTTGTGATTAGAAATAATAAAATTCATTATGCTGCAACATATTACAAAATTACTAAAAAATCTATTAATAATAAATATGGAGCAAGACATAGAGCGGGAATGGGTATATCTGAAACTTCAGATGCAATAACAATTATTGTTAGTGAAGAAAATGGTGGAGTAACTGTTGCTAAAACAGGTGAATTTAAACAAGTTCCTATTGATGCTTTACAAGATACTTTAGGAAGAATTATTAAAGATGACAAGAAATTTTAATCTTGCTAATTTTTAAGCGAAAAATACTATGATTTAAGTCGTTAAGAATATTAATGTAAATATTTATATTTTTTTGTTAAAATTTATTCTATTGACTTTAAAACTAAACGCAATCGGACAGGACATAGATGAAAGACTATGCTTAGGTGGTTAAACGCGTTTAACTAAGATTTTTAATCTTAAATAAAAATAAAAATTAAATATTAATCAAAAATTTTTGAAAGGAAATTAAATATGGCAAAAATGGATTTTGACCGTTCGAAACCACACGTAAATATTGGTACAATCGGACACGTTGACCATGGTAAAACTACTTTAACAGCAGCTATTGCTACAGTTTTATCTAAAAAAGGTTTATCAGAAGCTAGAGACTATGCTTCTATAGATAATGCTCCTGAAGAAGAAGCACGTGGTATTACTATTAATACTTCACACATCGAATATCAAACAGAAAAACGTCACTATGCACACGTTGACTGTCCAGGCCACGCTGACTATGTTAAAAACATGATTACTGGTGCTGCACAAATGGATGGTGCTATCTTAGTTGTTGCTGCAACAGATGGACCTATGCCTCAAACTCGTGAACACATTCTTTTAGCGAAACAAGTTGGTGTTCCTAAGATCGTTATCTTCTTAAACAAAATTGATATGTTTAAAGCTGATGAAAGAGAAGAAATGGTTGGATTAGTAGAAATGGACGTTCGTGGTCTATTATCAGAATATGGTTTTGATGGTGACAATGCTCCTATTATTCCTGGTTCAGCTTTAAAAGCTCTACAAGGTGAAGCAGAATATGAAGAAAAAATTATGCAACTTATGGATGCAGTTGATTCATATATTGAAGAACCGAAACGTGAAGTTGATAAACCATTCTTAATGGCTATCGAAGACGTATTTACAATTACCGGTCGTGGAACTGTTGCAACAGGTAGAGTAGAACGTGGAGTTCTATCAATCAACGAAGAAGTTGAAATTGTTGGTCTAAAACCAACCAAAAAAACAGTTGTTACTGGAATTGAAATGTTCAGAAAGAACTTAAAAGAAGCTCAAGCTGGAGATAACGCTGGTTTATTACTACGTGGTGTTGATAGATCAGAAATCGAACGTGGTCAAGTTTTAGCTAAACCTAAAACAATTATTCCTCACACAGAATTTGAAGCAACAGTTTATGTTCTTAAAAAAGAAGAAGGTGGACGTCACACACCATTCTTCCAAAACTATAAACCTCAATTCTACTTCCGTACAACAGATGTAACAGGTGGAATCGCATTTATTGGAGACCGTGAAATGGTTATGCCTGGAGATCAAGTAGATCTAAAAGTTACTTTAATCTCACCAATCGCTGTTGAAGAAGGAACAAAATTCTCAATCCGTGAAGGTGGTAGAACAGTTGGTGCAGGATCAGTTACAAAGATCTTGAAATAATTTAATTCGAACATCAAATGCAAAATTTGATGTTTTTTCTTTCAAAATTTTATTTTTAAAAAACATACCAGTGTCTAATTTCTTGGTATAAACATATCCCCTATTAGTGGACTACCACAAATGGAGGATATGTTTTTTATTATGAAAAAATATAAGACAAGAATATTTTTATACAAGTTGTGTATGAGAGTGCTTACTGGAGAAAAAATTCCAG
>NZ_JAOXHI010000030.1:0-294 GCF_025779955.1 Mycoplasma enhydrae | reverse complement strand
AATTAAATTTGATGAACCAAAAGCTGAAGCTGACACTTTAAAAACTAATATTATAAATAAACTAACTGAAGCTAGAAATCAAAAATCAGCACTAGAAACAGCTGCAGAACAAGAAAGACAAAGAATTGCTCAACTAAAACAAAAATTAAGCGGTGCTAAAGATGCTTTAAAACAATTAACTGAGGCCTTAAATAAGGCAGTTGGTTTAGATGATAGACAAACTGCACTAGATGCTTTAGAATCAAAACTAGCCGAAGTTCAAAATCTAGTTAACATTTCAGAAGACGATAAAAC
>NZ_JAOXHI010000002.1:0-110715 GCF_025779955.1 Mycoplasma enhydrae | reverse complement strand
GAGCTAATTACTGACTTTATAAATTACTATAATAATATTAGAATACAAATTAAACTAAAAAACCTCTCTCCGTGTCATTACATGAGAAAGGTTTAATTGATTTGTCCACTAATAGGGGACATGTTTAGCTACCCACATTTATATTTACAATATTGTGCTTGAATTTTCAATTTGGCAAATAGTAAGCAAATTTTTACTATTTTTTTCAAGGATTTTTTATTTCTTCAATTTGTGAATTTTTTCCTGTTTGAAATTTGAAATGAGAATATAAATTATTGTGCAAAAAGGTTTTTATTTCAATATCATTTTGATAAAACAAATCTTTATTGTCAAATTTATTTGTCTTAAATAAACTCTTCAATTCAATATTATTTTTTTCAAAAATAAAAATTTGTTCTGGTAAAATCACATGTGAAGAATGGTACTCTTTTTTAAAAGTTTTGTATCAAACGTTGAAACTATTATCAACTTCTTTGCCATTTTTTAACAATATATAATGACTATTTTCATTATAACCATCATCTTTCATATTTTTAAGTAATTTAGGTTTTTTTCTGAAGTTAAATAGATTTAAAAAATTATCAAATTCAATATAGTTTAAAGGAAGGGGATATTCTCAATAGTTAATAGCATCCTTCAATTTAATTGATTTTTTTCAATAATCACTAGTAAAAATAAATTTGGAAAAATATCCCATTCCATACTCTATATCTTTTTTAAATTTAAATTCTTCAAGATCAACGCCAGAAACAGATATATCAATATTTAAATTAGGTATTGTTGAAATTTTTTCTAAAAAGCTTACAAATTGATTATTAACTTTTCAAAAAGAATTGTATGACGTTTTATCTCAAAAAGAATAACATCATTCTCCATCTTTATAATTTCTGGGATTTAAGTTAATTTTAACCTCCTTAGAAAAAGGTATATTTGTTATTTCTAATGTATTTAGTTCTTTGGGAAGATATTTTTCTAACATTTTTTTAAATATTTCAAGTTTTTTCATAAAGTCTTCATATCAAACAGTAAAATCTTTATAAACTTCTGGAAAAACTTCAATAGCAGGAATTCTATTAACATAAATATAATCTTTATTAACAGTAAAATCTTCAAAATCATCAAATATTAAATTATTTTTATCAATATATCTTTTTTTATATTCTAAAATTTTTAGATCTTCTTCTGTTAATTCTTTCTTTTTTGTATTTATACAAGAAGCTGAAATCAGCGGCAAACCAATAGCAGCTAAACTTAAAGAACCAGCTAAAATTTTAATCATTTTTCTTTTCATATTAGTTTATATTCTCCTTATGAATTTCAATATATTTATATATATATTTGTTTAAATCAGTTAAATTTTCAAAGTAGTATTTATTTCCACTTAAATTAATTTCTCATAAATCAAACAAATTAAGATCATATAATAAACTATTATTTTTCTCATCAACATAATATATTTTTTCCTTAGAAGGTAATATGAGTTTTCCCAAAAGTAAATTATAATTTTGCAATAGTATTTCTGGATCGTTGAACTCTAATAGTTTATTATTAATTTCAATATTATTTGCTTTAAGTGCGCTTTCTAATTTTTGAATTTTATATTTTATTCTAGGCACTATTCCATTTTTTAAAAGTTTCTCTTTAAATTTTTTATATTCCAATTCGTTAAATACTATTTCTTCAATGTAGGGGCGATTCAAATTATAGTTATTATCAATGTGAGATGCAAAAGTCTTAAATAATTTTAAAGGAATATTTTTAATATCAATGTTTAAAAATTTGTTCTCTTTAAGTGTTTTTAATAAAAAAGTTTCATTGTTATTATTATCTTTATTAAAAACAAAATTAATATCTTTTTGTCCTCCTTTTGCTTTATCTTTTGATCATTTTATTCAAGTTTTAAAAGCATACAGAATTTTTTCTTTTGTAGAATGTAGATTATTAAAATTATCAAGAGTTAAAGAATCATTATCTTTATTCATTTTTATAAATTCTTCATAAAAATCTTTATTATCTTTCAAATTTATAATTATGTAGTTTTTATCTCTATACATATTATTTATTAAGTTATTAGAGATATTTATATATTTTGTTTTATCATTTAAATCATCACTATTTATATATCAAATTGGATTATTTTCATAATAAACAACTTGCACTGGTTTAATTATATTATTTGATTCTAAAGGATTTGGTTTTAAACTCATATCAATAAAATCTTCAGATTTTGTCATATAATTTAAAGATTTTTCAAAATTTGAAAAATTACTAGATATTGGGCTTTCCCTTCTTTTTTTTGTTGTAAATTTAATATCATTAAAATCAATTTCAATGTTTGATTTTGGCGCCTTAATTTGTTTATTTGATTGCAAATAATTATAAGTTAAACTGTAAATAGAATCACTCATGTTTAATAGAACGCCCTTGAAAATATCGTCTTCAAAATCGCCTTCTTTTATTGCCTTAAGAAAGAGTTTGTCAAAATTTTTTCTAGATAAAGTAAAAATTTCATCATTAAAACTTTTTTCATTAGGTTCTATAGATATATTAAAAGTAAAATTTGTTTTTATTCAACTTCTTTTTCTAAAAAATCCTGATGGAATGTACCAATTTAACCAAAATGATGGAAAAATTGTATTGTATCTAAAATCGTTGCAAGACTCAAACGAAAAATTAGAAAAGTCCAAAAAATTATTTCCATTTTTAAGCGAAAGTTTTTCTCCAAAATATTCAGTTTTCATTACAAAAGTTTCGTATTTCACTTTTTTATCAAATAAATCATTAAATTTATTAAAATTAGTAAAAAGTTCTTCATTTAAAAGGTATTTTTTTAATCAATTTAAATTAACTGTTTTTTCTATTGAATTTCCATTTTGAATTCATGGTTTTTCTGAACTAAAAGTATTATATTTTATAAAATTTACTCAATATCTAGAATCTGGTATATTTTCTCCTTCATACTGATAATTTTTTTTAAAATAAATTTTAATTTTATATAAAGGAATTTTATTATTTATATCTAAAAGTTTATTTTCATGTAATTCAATAATTTTGTCAATTACTGAATTTAATAATTTTCTTTTATGTGCATTAAATGATAAAACATCCTCGCCATCATTATTTTTTAAAATATAACCTTGTTTAAATTGACCCTCTTTTATTAGTAAATTTAAAAAATCTTGTTGATCTGATTCTACAAAAGGATTAAAATAATGAAGTTCATTTTGCTTATCTTTATATTCATAAAATAAATTATTTATTGTATTTCTGTCATAATTATCTAAAATGCTTTTTTTCGCTTCGGGTTCATTTTTATACTCATTACCATATAAGTCCAAATATCTTTTAATGATATCACTTTCATCTAAATACGTTGAAATAGCAGATTGTTTATCAGGTACATAATTATTATAAATGTTTTTATAAGCTGGTTTTATTTTAGAAGAATCATATAAATTTACATATGATTTATCCATACTAATAATTGAATCATCGTTTTTAAACTGCTTTTTTCCAATATAACGTTTAGCATTAACTTGACCATTTTCTTTTAAATAATTAAAAGCTTCTTTTTTTGAATTAAATATTTTTTTTGACCATTTATTTCTAAATTAAATTGTTTTTCTTCATTTTTTGTTTCTCTAGAAGCAACTATTGTTGGAGAAAAGACTGTTGCTACTGGAGCAGTTAATGAAAAAGCGTTCAATAATAATTTTTTAAGCATTTGTTCTCTCCTTTTTGTTTTTAATTGCTTCTTTTCCTAGAGTTTCACAGTATTTAATTAATTCATCTCAAGAATCAAATTCTCTACCATTAAATAAATATTTTTTGCCTATATTGATTTTGATAGTTTCTTTATAAATGCCTAAATATGAATCATTCTTTAAAAATTTAATAGCATCATCGAAAGATATAAATGACTTCATTTCACCTAATTTGTTTGTAATTGTATAAACATTATATTTATAAGATTTTTTTAAATCCTTATAATTATACAATTTTAAATATTGCTCTTCAGAGGATACTTTTGAATGTACATTAAACTTTGACCTAAATGTTTCTAATTTTTTTTCTAAATCATTAAGAGAATTTCAATAATAAAATTCACCTTTTGAATTTTTCAAATTACAATCGAAAATTAAATAATTTTTTTCTAAATCTTTATTTGAATTTAAGTCTTTTTGAATTTTTTTATAATCATATAGTATATTTCCATATTGTCTATTTTCTAAAATTGCTGTCTGGTCTTCAGGAATGTCCCCATTTAGTTTAGGTATTTGCAATACTAAAATAGGTCGTAAATCATCTCTAATAAATTTTATATATTCCTTTTTTAATTCTTTGAAAGTACCTATTCATTTTAAATTATCATTTTCTAAAAATCTTAAGTACCCTCCTAAAGACCAATATTTATCTATTTTTTTGTTTTTAATTAACTCATTTACTAGTTTTTCCAAACTATCTTGATAAAAATCTATTTGCTTTTCTTTTTCATTTTTTTCAAAAGAATAAACTCTTTTAAATATGTATTCATCATTATTATTGTAAATATTATTTAAAGAAAAATCAATTAAATCTTTTTTTAGATTATCTTTTTCTAAAGATGAATATTCTTTTTCATTAAAATATAATGAACTATTAACAAATTCGGGCATTATTTCAATTGGTTCCATTGGCTTACAATCCTTAATTGATCTAGTTTTTGTTTGGTGTGAATTTCAAAAACGAGAATGAGTAAGTCCGCCATCTCAAATATATATATTGCTACTTCCGGTATCAGAAAAAACATAATCGCTTGGAATTGTTTTACCTATAATTTGAAAAATAATGTCTATAAACATTTCAGCAAAAACTGCAAAAATCTGAAATATTGGGCCTAAAATAGACAAGAAACCCATTATACTTTTAACCATAAAACTAGTTAAGCCTTGAATATCAAAATCAATAGAAAAATCCTTATATTGAGAAGCATGATTTTGAAAAACATTAAATGTTTCGGAAAAAATAGAAGCCAATTCTTTAACTTGGATTGGTTTTTCATATATTTTCTTTGCTTCTTTTTGTTCTGCTTTTATTGAAAAAACTGTATTTGTCTTATTTATTACATAAATTGCTCTGGTTCTGATGCTGAATTTATTGGTATATGCTTTTTTTGCAGACCATTTTTTATATTGTTTATAAATATTATTTAAAAACTCCAAAGAGTATCTATTAGTAGAAATTCATGTTCCAGTATCTTGTTTTCATTCTTCATCTAAATTCATAGAAAAGTTTTGTTTTGCAATGTAGTTTAGTTCTTTTTTATGTTTTACAAAAAACTTTTTAAGCTCTTCATTTTGTTTATTATAATTTTTTTCATTTAATAATGTTTTGAGTTTTTGAATCAAATCTCTTGTTGTTTTCTTTATTATTTTATTAAAATTATTAGCATTATTAGCAATAAAATTAAATAAACTTATTTTATATTTGCCATGTATTACAGCTGTTTTGTTTTCAATGTATCTATTGTCTTTAGAATTAAATATATATGATGAATCTTTCTTGGATACTAAGGAGTATTCTTCATATATTTTCTTATATTTTTCTAATTCTTTTAGATTCTCTGTTTTTCAAAATAACATTGAATCATTAAAGGAAATTAGTGAATTAGTTGTATTTACATTATTAATTGCAAAAGTTATTACTGATATTGCATTGATAGCCTTTCTACTATTAGCAATAGTGTCAACAAAAAAATTGTAGCTAGTATTAAAATCAAAATCCACATTTTTAATATTATAAATATCAATTAAATTGATTTCTTTCCCCTGATTGTTAACATAAAATTCTGGTCCTAATACCTGTTTTATAGATTCATTAATTTCATTAAATAATTTATAAAAATATTTTTTAAAGGATACTATAGTTTTTATAGGAGCTTTATATTTAGCCAAATATGCAAGGCCCGAAAGATAAGAAATAACAATTCCACTAAATAAATCACCATTTTTTCCATCAATCATAAAATTTGAAATATTTTGCAATTTTTGGTATAAATTCTCTTTTTCGCTTATTTGCACCTTTTTTAACATATAAATCAATTTTTGAGAATCGTCTCTAAATTTAAAATAATTAAGAGCAGATAACCTATCAGCATAATTTTGTGAAATAAAATTTTTATCAGCTTTTGGATTTTTATCGAAATAATTATAAATTTCATATGAATTATTAGCCTTTAATAAGTTTGAAATAAAATTATTAACTATTTTTCTAGTTACTGATTGATTTATTATTTGCTTATTATCGATTCTCTTGTGTTCTATTCATCGATCCTTTTCTGTGAATTTTAAAATATCATTGCTAGAACTTTCAAGAACATATTCTCCATACAAATTAGCTGGGTCATCTTTATGAATGTCCACTAAAAATTTTTTCTTTCCAGTATTAGGTTTTATATTGATAATTGGTGAGCTATAATCATGAGATTTCTGTAGAATATTGTCAACAAAATATTCTTCTGTATAGATTTCGTTCGTTTGTTTATTTTTAACATAGGTTTTGTGATTATTTTTTATAAAACTAATTAATTTTTCGTTCTCATAAGAATTTAGATTTGAAAAATCATTTTTTAAACTTACAATTTTTCCATTAGGTGCTCTAAATACATTTTTAGGCGATTCTATTTTCAAATAGTCTAATAACTTTCTAATTTTAAATTCTTGCTCTGATTCTGTTTTATTCTCTTTTTTTAATCCTTCGATTTCAACAACTTTATTTGTTATTTCCTCAATAATCTTTTCTCTAGAATCATAGTATTTACCTTTAAATTTAAAGAAAGAATTAATGCTTGAATAAGAATCTTTGGCATCATTTTCATTATCATAAGCATAGCCATCTTTACCCATAAAAAATAATTTTTCATGATCATTATTACTAAAATTAATTTTTGATAACTGTTTTTCAGATAAGGAACCATCTTGATTTAAATTGTCTTTATCTGTAAAATAGTCTAGATTTTCGTAAAAAGTCCCTTCTTGAGTAACTATGTTTTTTGCTAAATATTGTTTTAATTCATGCAAATCATTAAAAGATTTATTATTATTTCTCGAATAATAAGTTATCTGATTTTTTGATAGTTCCTTTACACTAGTCATAGCCCTAATTGCAGATTCTCATTCTCTTTTAGAATTAAAAGAAATATTTTGTAAATAATACTTCTTAGATTCGGCTTCTTCCTTAAAAAGTCCAGATAATTGAATTATGGGAACACTAATCAAAGTTGTTGCCAATATAGAAAATGGAATTGTGTTAAATAATATTTTTTTTGTTTTTTTATTCATATACTATATCTCCTTGCTCTTGCTTTTATTTATTAAATATATTATTAAAGAAAATAAAACTGTGAAACCAACTACAGCAAAACTAAAATCATTTTTATTGATATATTCGGTTTTGAAATTTAAACTATATTTATAGTTTTTAGCTATATTGGAATTAGGTGATAAATTTAAACTATATATAGTATTATCATTCAAACTTAAAGACTGTAAATCTTCTAAAAGTTTTAAAATATTTCTAAATTTATAAGAATTTTCTGAGACATAATTAATTCATTCATTCTGGTTATTAATGTTAGAAAAAACATTATTAAATCTGTCTATTTGTATTTTAAATCTTTCCAAATCATTATTCAAAATTGAAATTTCATTATTGTTTAAAAAGATTACCATTTGATTTTTAATAAATTCTTCATCTTTATAAGTAATTTTTTCTTCCATATTTATAGTATTATTTTCAGGAATTGCATTTTGAATAAATAATAAAGAATTTTTATTTTTTATATTTTGTTCCATAAATATAGGCCTATCAAAAAATAATAAATTAACCATTTTATAAAAATCATCGCCAAATTCGTTGATTAAATTATTTCTAAGCTGATTATTATTCTTTATTATTAATTCAAAGTCTCGTCTAAGGTATTGAATATTTTTATTTTTTTTACCTAAGAAAATTTGAATTGCTTTAATTTCTTTTTCTGAAAATTCTTTTATATTTCATACTGGCTTATTTAATTTTATAAAAATACTATTTATATTGATTTTTGGTAGTTTATTAAATATTTCATTTTTAAATAAATTAATAATCTCAATATTATTTAATTTAATTGTTTCTAATCCAGCCAATTCATAAATAAAATAATTATTCTCTTTTTTTCATAAAGTTTCTTCTCAATTTGAGTGAAAAATAAAGTTATTGTACTTTTTATTATAATTATATTTTAAATAATCTTCCAAACCAAAATTGCTTAAATTTCTATTTACAAAAATGTTTGGAAGTAAATAGAAACCATTTAGTATATCAACATAATTTTTATTCAAGTTTTTGCTTAATTCAACATTATTATCTTCAACAGTTGATATATAGTACTTATTTTTTGAAACATTATTTTCTTTTTGCAATTCTAAAATTTTATAATAATTATTACTATTTACATTTTGATGTGTTTTGTATAAAAATGTTCTTGTAATAAAGGGTAATGTTACCATAAAAGTAGCTGCTAATAAATAAGTTGTATTTCTTACCAAAATTTTACGCGAAAAAGAAATTAAGAAAACAAGAATAATGAAAATTAAATAAAAAGTGAAAAAGTTAGCAAAAACAAAAGAGACAAAAAACCCAAATAAATAAGAAACGCTTGATATTTTTATAAAATACAAGCTGACAAATAATATTGATCAAATGAAATTAATTATTAGAAAAACAATAGCAATAAATAATAATTTTGAATTAAAGATTAGTCTTTTATTAGAAAATGTAGAGTTCATTAGGTTTTCATACTGATTTTTTTTAGAATTAATAAAAAACAATTGAACAAAAATAATTGCATAAAATATATTAATTATAAAAACTAAAAAAAAATTTATTCAATTAAATGATTCGTATAATTTAGGTAAAACAACAATTGGAATAATCGCCCCCACAAGAAGAAAAGACAAGGATAATATTATTAAATAAAATTTATTTTTTATAAAATAGTTAAAGTGTTTTTTTAATAAAATTTTCATTCCTTTCCCTCCCGAGTTATCCAATAATATGTTTATTATATAAAGTTATTAAATCTTGACTATTAGATATTTCTCCTGTTCAAACAATTTCCCCTCTTTTAATAAAGGTTGCATCTTTAGTGTATTTTTTTACTTCATCAATTAAATGAGTGGAAATAAAAACAGTAATTCCTAATTCACCAAAATTATTCAATTTCTTATATAGCATCTTTCTAGCTGTAGGATCAAGATTAGAATCTGGTTCATCTAAAAACAATAAAGTAGGACAGGCTAATTCAGAAAATAATAAAATTAATTTTTTTTGTTCCCCACTTGAAAATGAATTAGGATTATTATTAATTTTATTTTCTAAACCATATTCTTTGAATTTATCCAAAATTAAATTTTTGTTTACTTTCTTATCGTTAAATAGATAAATATATTCCTTAACATACTCAAACGCATTTAAATAATGAGGGAATTTTAAATTGGTATTAAAAAATAAAAAAGATTTTGGCACATTAATACTGTCAAAATCTTTATCATTAAATAATAAATCGCCTTCAAAATTTAAATCATTACCTGAACAAATGTTCATTAATGTTGATTTGCCGGCTCCATTTTCACCAATAAAAACATGAATTCTATTTTCGAACACTATAAAATTGGCATTCTTAATAATAGAATGTTTTCCAATATTTTTATAAATTTTTTTCGCTTCAAAAATTTTCCTATTTTTTATCATAAGTTACTTTTATAATAATTATATAACATATTTTTTATTTAAAAAGTAATATAGTTAAAATGTAAGAAGTGTAGATATGTAAATTCAAAAGTAATTTTTATTTGTATATCAAAGAAATTGATTTATTGTTTTCATAATATTAATTTCAATTAGCAAGACAAATTATAAAATTTAAAATTTTCAAACAGCATTTTCTTTTAAAAAAATAAAAATAAAAAATAGCATAAATTAAACATATCCCTTATTAGTGGATAAATCAACTAGACCTTTCTTGTGTAATGACACGGAGAGAGGTTTTTTAGTTTAATTTGCATTCTAATATTATTATAGTAATTTATAAAGCCATCTATTAACTCTTTTATTTGATCAAATTTTAGGTCATTTAGCTGGTGCTTTCTTAAACATTCTTCTTTTAAAATTGAAAATCAATATTCAATTGGACGGTTATCAAGGGAATTACCAATTCTTGACATTGATTGCTATTAGTAGGCTACTACAAATGGAGGATATGTTCATATTTTGAGGGACCTTTTATTATTTTAAATATAAAAAATTCAAGCTACCACATTTACATTTACAATAATGTGTTACACTTGAATTTTCAATTTATCATTCAGGCTGAAAGCCTGATTTTTTATGCTAAAATTTAGTTTATTTTCGAAATATCATAAAATACACAAGGTTTAGAAATATTTGTTACTCAAGCTTCTTCTAGGGTGTCATTTCTTTTGAAATGATAATTTAGTTTAAAGCCTAAATCTTGAAATATTTTAATCATATCTTCATG
Organism: Mycoplasma enhydrae; assembly: GCF_025779955.1. Classification (NCBI taxonomy): domain Bacteria; kingdom Bacillati; phylum Mycoplasmatota; class Mollicutes; order Mycoplasmatales; family Mycoplasmataceae; genus Mycoplasma; species Mycoplasma enhydrae. Next base: position 100,160 of record NZ_JAOXHI010000002.1, on the reverse strand, counting down.
TGAATAGAATCTGTTTTTTATCTTAATTCCATATTGTTTACTAGTTAATACTTTTTTATTTGAAAAAATATCGCATTCATGAATTTTTATTTTGTTAAGTCAAAAATCTTTATATTCATCATTAGATAACATATCATGTATTGTAAAAAGAAATCTACTGGCAGTGCCACGCAATAAGTTTTTAATTTGATTAAAAAATTTTAAAATATGTTTCTTTTTTGTAATGTTAGTAAAACCGTTAAAACTAAAAAAGATTAAATCATATTTTTGTGATGTTTCATATTCAATAATATTAGCCAATTCAAAAGTTACATTGCTTGTATTTTTAGTATGACTTAACATCTTTTCTGAAATGTCCAAAGCATTTATTTGAGCATTAGGAAATAAGTGTCCCAAAACATAAGATGTTCTTCCTGTTCCACAACCGATGTCAAGAATATTTTTAAATTCTAGATCATCTTTTATTATTTTATCAATTGCAGCTTGTTCAGATTTTCAAAGACCTTGATTTGCTATATCTATATAATCTTTAGTAATAACTTTATTGTTATAGAAACGACGAATTCTTATTTGTTTTCAATCAAATACTGAAAAAACAATTCCAGCACTTGAAATCAAAATTACAATTGCATACATTATAAATGTGTATTTGTAACTTAGTTTGTTAGTTACAAGTGTAAATAGTACAATCAATAATGATGAAATGATAATTCTAAAAGCTAAAGAAATTCCATTTTGTTTATGAAATTTAGATTTGCCAAATAACTCAAAAGACATTGTATAAAAAATAGGTAAAAATAAAGAAAACAATAATTGTTGAATTGATATTACAATTGCATAACTACTAAATCTGCTAATCGAATTACTATTGCTAAATATTAATCAACCAAAATTAATTATCGCGATTGCACTTACAATGAAAACTAAGAAAACCCCTTTATTTTTGATTAAATTCTTAGTTAAAAAAGATAAAATAACCCCTAATAATGAAAAACTTGTAAATATTATTGATAAGTAAAATCCTCATGTTTGAACTTCAAAATCTTTTATACTTGAAAAGAAATGAGATAATCCTGCTGTTCTAGGATATAAAAATATTCCTATCATTAATGAACCAGAAAGAATAAAAATTCAAGATTTTAATTTAGTGCCCTTGACAATAGTTTTATTATTGTTTTCATCCTTTTGAAAGTTAGTAGGCTCTTTACTAGTTTTTAGAGCCAAGTATAGTACTCCTGAAATTAAATATGTTGCCATATTGATAACAACCAATCAATAAAAATCAATGTGTTTAAATACAAAGAATGATAGTATTGTTGATATTAAAAACCCAATGAAGTCGCAAATGAAGTCGCTATATTTACAGTTTTCATTTGTTCGTTATTGCTAGTTATATAATAAACCACATTTTTTAAAAACACAAATCTAAATGAATGAACAAAACCTAATAAAGTGCTAATCACAATTAAAACTATTGATAAAATGGTTTTATTTTGCGTAAAAAAGAAAATTATTAAACTGGGGACAAGTAAGACTATACTTAAAATATCCGAAAGTAATAAAATCAGTCTGTCATTTTTAATCTTTTTTACAATTTTAGTACTAAAAATATAAACAATTATAGAAGGCACTTGTATTAATAAATATAATAAAGAAACAAGTCACAAATTTCCAGTAAATTTATATATAAAAATAGAAGACCCTAATTTAAAAGCTTCTGAACCTATTAATGATAGTGTCAAAGAAGAAGTATATTTTCAACTATTTTGTCTAAAAGTATTCATTGATTATTACTCCTAATTTCTAATTATTTAATAAGCTTTCTAAATTAATTGCTTAAATAATTATCACAGATTTTTTTAGCTTTATAACAAATACACTTTGAAATTGAAGCTAAATTAAGAATTTCAAATTCTTAGTCATTTTAGAATGGTAAAATAGTTTATATAATAGCCAAATGATTAGAACAATGAGGGAAGTTAATAAATGAAAAAATTAGATATTGAAAACAAAAGGTTTTATAAAAAAGAGGCAACAAAATATGAAAAAACTAATGAATTAGGTCTTTGAAAATCAGAAATAGGAATTCTTAAAAAATATATTAAACCAAATCAAAGTATTATGGAAATAGGTACAGGCACGGGAAGAGTGGCTCTAAATTTAATGAATATTTTGCCTTCATTAAAAATTTTAGCTGTTGATTATTCAAAAGATATGCTCGATATGTTTCCACAAACTAAGAACATTGATTGTTCATTATTGGATATAACAGAATACAAAATTGATTTAGTTAATAAATTTGATGTTATTCTTTTTATGTTTAATGGTTTAGAAAATATAATTGAAGAATCTGGAGTTCAAAAAGCTCTAAAAAATATCAACAAATATTTAAAACCAAAAGGCTTATTTATCTTTAGTATTCATAATATGTTTTCTAAACCTGAGTATGAGACATATTGAAAACAAAAATTGTCAAAAAATAATTCCTGAGACCAAAAAACTTTGGAAATTAAGAAATATTCAGATGCAAGTGCTTTTCAACATTTTTATTTAGATGAAGATATTAAATCTAAACTTAAAGAAACAAATTTTACAATAATTGAAAAAATCAACCGTAATAAAGAATTTAAAGAATTTGATTGAGTATTAGAATATTCTGAAGATTGTGATTTCTTTGTAGTGCAAAAAAATGACTAAAAAAAGTGCGGAATTGCACTTTTTTGTATCATCTAGTTGAAAATTATTTTCCTTTAATTTCTTTCAATCTAGCACTTTTTCCTTTTAGACCTCTCATGTAATAAAGTTTAGCTCTTCTAACTTTATTTTTTCTTTTAACTTCAATGTTTGAAATTAAAGGAGAGTTAACTTTAAATACACGTTCAACACCTACACCATATGAATCTTTTCTAACTGTTATTGATTTATTGATACCTTCGCCATAAGAAGCAATAACTAAACCTTCAAAAACTTGAATTCTTTCTTTATCGCCTTCTTTAATTCTAACGTGAACTCTAACATTGTAACCTTCTCTTATATCAGGAAGGTCTGTTCTAATTTGATCTTTTTCTACAAATTCTAATAATTTACTTCTCATTCTTTTTCCTTTCAATGATATCTTTTCGATTTTTTAAGGTTTTTAAATAAGCATTTTCCTCACGTCATTTTTTTATTAGTTCATGATTACCAGATAGTAGTACTTCTGGTACTTCAAGTCCTTTATAAACCGCAGGTTTTGTATATTGTGGATAATCCAGTAGTCCATCATTTTCAAAACTTTCATTTACATGACTTGCTTTTCTTAGTACACCTGGCACTAATCTTGCCACAGCTTCTGATATTACCATAGCTGGGATTTCACCACCAGTAAGAATATAATCACCAATTGATAATTCTTCATCAACAAAGTTTAATACACGTTCATCAAAACCTTCATAATGACCACAAACTAAGGTTATTTCTTTATGTTTGGTTAATTCATGTGCTTTTGTTTGACTGAAAGTTTGACCTTGTGGGCTAAGAAGAATTTTGTAGCTATTTGGAACACTTTCCAAAGCTAAATCAATTGGTTCAACTTGTAAAAGCATCCCATCACCACCACCATATACAGTGTCATCAACTTTATTTCTTTTTTCTTTAGAAAATTTTCTAAAGTCAATAATGTTAATTTCTAAGTGCCCTAGTCTAATTGCTTTTGCAATTATACTTTGAGATTGAAATGCTTCAAAGTAAGCCGGAAATAATGTGAGTATGTTTATTTTCATAATTGTTTATTTTTTGTTAGATATGTAATTTTTGTAGAAATCGTTTCTTTTTAGTAAAGTTCTAACGGTATCAGTTGGTTTAGCTCCGTTATCTAAATATTTTGTAGTTAGTTCTTCATTTAATACTAATTTTTTGGTGTGTGGGTCATAGTGACCAAGTTCATCGATAAATTTACCATCACGAGGAGCTCTTGCATCAGAAGCTACAACTTTGTAAATTGCATGGAATTTTTTACCGGTTCTTTTAAGTCTAAGTTTAACCATAAATTTCCTTTCTTAAAATTCTTAATATTATTTTATTTATGTATTTTTAATAATGAGATTATTTTACCACAAAAAATTTAAATGTTAAGCAAAATTACTTGACAGCAATTTATTACATTTTTTTAAATTAGTATTTTAAAAAAAGTGTTAAATCAAAGGTATGGTAAAATATTAAATATGAAAAAAGAAACGTTAAAACAAAAATTAGATTTAGCATATTCACCTTTTTCTAAGGTTAAAGTTGCAGCGGCAGCAATAGATGAAAATAACAAAGAATATTATGGTGTAAACTGTGAAAATGCTGCATACCCTAGTGGGCTTTGTGCTGAAAGGTCAGCTTTATTTGGTTCAGTTGCATATGGCGCTAAGGTGGGCGCTTTTAAGGAAATACACATAATTAGTAATTTAAATAAGTATTTATATCCTTGTGGTGCTTGTAGACAAGTGATGTATCAATTCTTAAAACCTAATGCTAAAGTAATTCTTCATACTACAGATTCTAAAGACAGTTTAGAACTAAGTATTGAAGAATTACTACCAAACGGTGTAGTTAATGAGGATATTAGTTTTTAGATATGCAAGAAAAACATATATGTGATTTAAAACACATTGAATTACATGGTTCAAATTTTGGTAAAGAAATTGAATATTATTTAAGTAAATATTCAATGTCTCAAAAAGAGTTAGCACAACGTTTAGGAATTAGCACACAGTATGTTTATATTATTATAAATAGCCCAACTAATGTAAATCTTAGTTTGGCTATTATTGAAGGTCTTGAAAATGTATTCAATTTAGAATTAGGTACATTATCTGAAGTTTATTCAATTTATTCAAATAAAGAAAAAGCTGATACTAAAAATATTTCAAGTTTGCTTAAAAATTATGGAGAAGAATTTTTAATTAAAAATCCTCATTTACCTTTAATAAGCAATATTAAATTAAGTGCCGAAATGCCAATAAATAAAAAACTAATGATGATGAATAGGTTTTATGGCGTTGCAGACTTAAGGTATTATGATGATTATTTAAAAAATAATGCTATAGCTGATGAAAGTGTATACAAAAATCCTAATAGTAAAGTGTGAATTAGGTTTTGTGAACTTTCTATCCCTAATTTAATTAACGATAAGAGTTTGGGAATTTTTAGAAAAACAAGTTTTAATTTAGTGTTAAAAAAAATAATTAAAATCATTTGCCAAGATTCTTTAAATTTCAAACAAAAAATATTAGAAATAAAAAACTTTCTTTTAACCAAAGGAATGATTTTAATTACAATGCCTTTTATTGAAAATAGTAATATTGAAGGAATTGCTTTTCAAAAAGGTGCTAGAAGATTAATATTTGTTTCTGATATTTATGAGTGTGAAGCCTTCATTTTTAGATCGATCCTACATGAAGTTACACATTGCTTTTTTGTAGATTCAAGCGAGGATGAAATTGATCAAATTTATACAAGTACATATGAGAGTTTAAAATCAAATATTAAATCAAGATATTCGGGTTTAGATGATGCTATTGAAGTTCATGAAAATCATAACAAAATAAAACACAGTGAACTGAAGGGTAAGATTTGTGAAACAACAAAAAAAATATTGGCAAAATATCCAAAAGTTTCTTTTAAATAAAAATTACATAATGTTATTAAATAATGTATATAAAGGATCCATGTTGCAATAATATAATCAGCTAAAACAATTTTAAGAGCTGAAACAGCACTAATATATATGATTTCAAAAATTATATAATTACGTTAGATAAACAGCATAAACGTTACATAAGGTAACGTATTTTTATTACTTTTTTTGGCTATTTAAGGCCAAAATTTTAAATATAAATATATTTAATGCGTTTGTTTAGAATTCAGAGTTTTTGGAATAAAATTCCCCGAAAGTGCCCCAAAATCACTAAAAAACCTCTAAAAACACCAATATATATATATATATATATGAAATTGGGTATAATTAGGCATTATTTTAAATACAAATAAAAAGAGGTTTTATGAATAACTCAATTAAGAAAAAGAAAACAGCTATTATTGTAGGAGCAACAGCCAGTGTGCTAGTTGTTTCGGCAGCTGTAGCTGGTATTATATATGCTAAGTATGGCAAAAAATCCAAACCAAGCATCTATAATAAAGACAAACCAGATGTTATTGTTGACATTAAAGATCGAGAACGTGGCGAAGTTAGTACTTGAGATGCTAATGTTGATGAACAATACAAAAAACTTAGAGATTATATCCAAAAGTTGGTTAAAGCTCTAAAAACTGGTATTACTAACGTCAATAAGAATTTAAGTTTAGAAGATTTAGAAGATCAAATTAAAAAACTAGAAAAACACATTGCAATTGGTGAAGAGCTAGATCTGATTTTAGATAAAAGTATCAAAACTTTAAAAAGTGATACTAAAAAAGTTGAACTTCAAAAAGATAAAGATTTACTTAAAGGAACTGTTAAAGAAGCTAAAGATGCTTTAGCAGCTGCTAAAGAAAAGCAAAAAGATAAAATTAAAGATCTAGAAAAAATCAAAAAAGAAGCCAAAGCTTTAATTGAAAAAATTAATAAGGCAGTTGAAAAAGCTTCTACAGCTAACACCAAAGCAGAATTCGAAAGTCTAATTAAAGAACTTAAATCATTAGTAGATATATCACAAAAATTAGAACCAAAATTAAAAGATTTTGGTGCTTTTAGTGAAGCTAATGAACTAAAACAAGCTATCGATAAAGCAAATGAAACTATTAAAAAACTAGAAGATAAACTTAAAGCTCAAACACTTGAACAAGAAAAAGAAGCCTTAAAAGAATTTGCTGACAGATTTAAACAACAAGTAGACACTTTAATTACAGAAACAAATGCTGCCAATTCTTTAGATGAACTTAAAAAAGCTCTTGAAGAAATTGAAAGTCTAGCTGCGCCTGGAATAGAAAATTCAAAACGTGCAAATGAACTTAATTTGGATAACATTAAAAAATCTATTGATGAATCTCTAGCTAAATTAGAAGTGCAAAAAAATAAATTAGATGGCAAAAAACAAGTCAAAGAACTAGAAGCACAACAATTAGCTACAGAAGTCGAAGCCTTAATTAAAGAAATCAAAGAAGTAATTATATTAGCTAATAAAGCTAATTCTTTAAGCGAGCTAACTTTAGCTAAAGCTAAGTTAGATGAAGTCTTAGCTAAAGCTGTCGAATTAGATAAAAAACTAGCTAAAGCTAAATTAGATGACCTAAAACTAAAATTAAAATTAGAAGTAAAAGAAGCTAAAAAAGTTTTAGAAGCTATAAGCCAAAAGCTACAAGAAGAACAAGATAGAATTAAAGCTATTAAAGATGATTTAAGTTCGAAAACTGCTAGCCTTAATAAACTAGCAAAAGAAACTAAAGATGCTTCTGATATTCCAACATTAGAATCTAAACTAGCAGCTTTAGGCGCTTTAATTACAACTTCAAAAGAGCTAGAAACTACTCTTTCAAGCGATAGATCTAAAGATTCATTTAAAACGGAATTTGATACATTCAAAGAAGCTCTAAAAGCAGCTATAAAAGAGCAAACTGAATCTAAAACTAGATTACAGGCACTAAAAGATGCCAAAGATGCACTAGACCGAATCGTTCAAGAAGCAATTCAACAAGCAGATAATGCTTTAGAAGAAGCTGAAAATAATAAAAATAGTGAAGATAAAGCAAAATTAACTGAAGTTCTTGGAAAATTAGCAGGCGCTAAAACAAAATTAGAAGACGCTAAAAAAGAAACAGAAAAAGCAGGCGATGCTGCAAGCACTAAAAAAATTACAGACAAAATTGCTGAAATTATTGCTAAAACCACTCTAATTGAAAATAGAAAAGCAGCAGTTGAACTAAAAGAACAACAAATTGCCGCTGAAAAAGCCAAAATTAAAAAACAAATTGAAGACCTAGAACAAAAAACTCAAGATGTTGAAGGTGTTTTAAATTCTTCTAATAAATCAGATATAGTTAATGCTAAAAATGCTCTTGAACAAGAAATAAAAAATGCTCAAGAACTATATAATAAAAATAAAGATGAACCTAAACTTAATGATGATAATAAAACCTTAAAAGATAAAATTGAAGCTGCTAAAGAAGCTTTAAATAAAGCAGCTGAAGCAATTGAAAAAATTGAAAATAAAGAACAAGAAATTAAAACTGAAATCCTTAATGCTACTACAGAACTAGATAAAGCTAATGAAGCTGCTAAAGAAGCCTTAAAAGGTGGAGATTTAGATAAGCTTAAAGCAGCTCAAGATCCTTTGAATAAAGCAATTGAAAAAGCTAAAGAAGCTATTCAAAAAGCAAAAGATAACAATTTAGAAGATGAAGCTAAAGATTTAAAACAAAAACTACAAGATGCTGAACAAACCAAACAAGCTCTAGATAATAAAGTAAAAGCTAAAGAATCTGAAGACCAAGCAAGTAACAAACAAAAGATAACTGATGCTATTAAAGATTTAGATGATGCCATAAGCGAAGTAAATGAAGCTCTAAAGCCAGCAAATGAACATAATTTAGCTAAAGCAACTGATGCATTAAATAAAATAAAAACTGCTTTAGAAGCAGCTAATAATACTAAAGATGAACTAGAGCCTAAAAAAGATAATTTTAAAGCTGAATTTAAAGAACTAGAAAATAAAATCAAAACTGCTGAACAAAAACAAGCAGAGATTTTAGCTCGCAAAAATCAAATTGATCAAGAAAGAAATGATGCTAAACAACAATTAAAAGATATTCAAAAATCTTTTGAAGAAAACTCAAATCATTATGACACTAACAAAGACAATTTAGCAGAAGTAGAAAAATCAATAGCGACTTTAGAAAAAAATAAAACAGATATTGAAAAATTACTACAAAAACTTGATGACATTAGCTTTGATGGTCCTAAAGCTGAAGCTGGTGCATTAAAAACTAATATTACAGCTAAACTAACAGAAGCTAGAAATCAAAAATCAGCACTAGAAACAGCTGCAGAACAAGAAAGACAAAGAATTACTCAACTAAAACAAAACTTAAATGCCGCTAAAGATGCTTTAAAACAATTAACTGAAGCCTTAATTAAAGCCGAAGGTTTAGATAATAGACAAATAGCACTAGATGCTTTAGAATCTAAACTAATTGAAATTCAAAATCTAGTTAACATTCCAGAAGACGATAAAACTAAAAACGCTAAAACTGAATATGATGCTTTCAAATCTGCTTATGATGATGCTAATAATTTAGTTACAGCTCAAAAACAACAAATTAAACAAGCTAAAGAAGAAATTGAAAACAAAGTTAAAGACCTAGAACAAAAAGCTCAAGAAGCTATTCAAAAGGCTGACACAGCTATTGCTGATAATAAAGCAACCGACTTACAATCTTCATTAACAGAATTAGGTAACTTAGAAACTAAATTAGATGGTTTAGTTAAAGAGATTGAACCTAAAAAATACAAAGCTCAAACTGATAAAGCTAAAGATTTATTAAAAAATGTTAAATCTAAAAAAGAAGAAGTTGACCAAAAGCTAAATGCTGAAACTAATAGAATTAGTACAGTTAAAACCGAATTAGAAAAAGCTAAAAACGATTTAGCTAATGCTAAAAAACATGCAACTGATAATATTAATAATATTGATGAGCTTAAAAAAGCTATTGTTGCTTTAGAAGCCCAAAAAACTACTTCTCAAGGTAAATATGATGAACATAATATACCTATTAACCAAGCTGTTGGCGAACTTAAGACAGCTTTAGATGATTTAAAGAATGAACTAAATGGTATAGATGCATTTATAGCTGACTTAAAACAAAAACAAGCAGATAATGAAAAAGAAGTTAAAGATAAATTAGATGATGCTTTAAAGAAAGCAGAAGACGCTATTAAAAAAGCAGATGAAGCCGGTACTGATAAAACTAAACTAGACGAAGCTAAAGAAGATTTAGAAAAAGCCAAAGAAGCCTTAGAAGAAGCAAAACAAAAAGCTGACGAAAAAGGTGATGCTGATTCAGCTAAAAAAGCTGAAGATAAAGCCAAAGAAATAGCTGATAAATTAGCTGAAATCAATAATAAATTAGATGATACTATAGCAAAAGAAATTGATGGTGCAACTACAGCATTAAGAGATGCTATTAGCAATTTAAATTCAAAAGGTGGAGTTGATGAACTAACTACAGAACTGCCAAAATTTGAAGCTGAAATTGCTAAGGCTAAAGCTGTTTATGATAAATATAATAAAGATGAATATAAAAACAAAGTTTCAGTCCCTGAAAAATTAGAAGCACTAAAAAACACTTTAGATCAAGCAAACACTCTTAAAACAACTAAAACAAATGATAGAGATACTAAAAAACAAGCTACAGAAAATAAATATACTGAAGCTGAAACTGCCAAAAATGAAGCATTTGAAGATGTTAAAAATGCTGGTGAAGATTCAACCAAATTAGCAGCCGCTTTAGAAAAACTTAGAGCAGCAAAACAAAAAGCAGCTGAAGCTAAAACTTTAGCTATCACTAATAAATATAAAGAATATGAAACTAAAGCCGAAGACTTAGAAAAAGAAATTGATGATAAAATTACTGAAACACAAGAAGCTTTAGATAAAGCTAAAGGTGAAGATGCTAGAGTTGACGCTTTAGAAAAAAACTTAAAAGAAGTTATTAAAAACCTTAAAGCAAAACGCGATGAAGCTAATGGCGCTAAAGGTAATATTGATTCATTGGATAGTATTTTACCTGATTTAAATATTTTAAACACCAATGCTATTCAAAAACATAATACTGAAAACAAAGCAGAAAACACCAAGCATCCAAAACTTGATGTTGTTCTAAAACAACTAAAAACGCTAACCAATCAAGTTAGTGGTATTTACAATACTCTAAATACAGAGAATACTAAAGATAAAAAAGAAATAACAGAAGCTTTAGCTAAAGAACAAAAAGCATTTGATGATTTAAAACCAAATGTTACTGCTGCAATTACTGCAAAAAATATTACTGATCTTAAAAAAGTAATTGAAAAACTAAAAGAAATTAAGGAAAATGCTGAAAAAATTAAAAATAGTGCAAGCACAAAACACTATTCAGCTAAAGAAACAGAAGCACAAACCTTAATTAATGACATAACTAAGTCTATAAAAGAAGCAGATGACGCTCTAAAAGAAGCAGAACAAAGTGAACAAGACAGAATTAACACAGTCAAAGCAGCACTTCAAAAAGCTACTCAAGACTTATTAGCCAAAAAACAAGAATTAGACGGTAAAACTAAATATGATGAAATTAATTTAGCTGTCAGAACCACCAACACTGAATTAGAAAGTGCAAAAAATGTTCTAAGACAACACAATATTGATAAAAATAAAGCTATTACTGATCTAAAAACTGAATTAGATAATTTAACTAATGCAATTTCAAATACCGAAACATCAATTACAATTGCTAAAGCTAAAGCCGCAACAATCAAAACTAGACATGAAAGTTTATATAAAACTTTTAAAGACGATGATTATAAAAACGCTGAAACATTAGCTAAAAATGCAGGTACAGAAATTGCTAAAATTAATCAAGCAATTAGAGCATATGAAGGTGCCCTAACTGAAATCAACACCATTAAAACTAATGCTAATAATGATGGTTACACTGATTTAGATACTAAAATTGCTGGTGATATTACAAATATTAATAAAACATTAGTTGAATTAAGAGTCAAATTACAATCAGAACAACATAAAGAAGATAAGCGTGTTGAAAGTCTTAAAAAATTATTGCAAGATCATATTGATGCAATAACTAATGCACAAGCAGATACTGAAGCTCAAAAAGAAAAAATAGATCCATTAGACCAAAACTTAGGTGCTTTAGTTAATATTATATCTAATGCTCGCCGAGTTTATAATGCTAATAAAGATGATAAAAACCCTGAAGCACAACAATTAGCTAAACAATTAGGAGAATTAATCGGTTCTGCTAATACAAATGCTGGTGAACTTCTAGAGAAATTAAATCAAAATAAAGCTGACTATCAAAGGCAATATAACAAGGCACTTCAAGCATTTAATGAAGCTAAAACAAATTATGCTGCTGATAAAAATTCAAATAATAAAGCAAAATATGAAGCATTGATGCTTCAATTTGATAGTGTAATAGCAGAAGCTCAAAAGTCGTTGGATAAAGCAACAAGTTACATATATAATCAAGGAACAACAGAATCAAGACAAATAATTGACGATACTAAAATAATGAAAGAATCTATTGATTCTAAATTAAAATTTGAAACCACTCGTCAAGAATATTTAGATATGTTAAATAATCCAAATTCAGAGCCAGTTAATGATAATTTATATTATATATTTCGCGAAGAAAGAAACGGATATGAAGGCAGAATTCAAGCTCTTAATGTAGACAATCATACTATACAAGATATGAAAAACATTATTAATGAAGCTAAAAACGAAAGTAAAAGAATATACGAAAAACTAAAAGATTTTGCTGAAAAAATGAACCATAATTTACAATATGATATTCATAAATTGACCGAGAAAACAAAAGCACCTTTAATTAATTTACTGGGTGCTACAGACGCTTTAAAATTTTTCGAAAAATTTAATCTTGAAGTTGCACATTTCAATATTTTTTTCATAGATGGTTTCAATGAACCTCCAATAGAACCAAAATATATATTTGATAAATTAAAAACTTCAATTTGAGCTCATATATCATCATTAGAATATATTGAAGCCGAAGTTAATCCTAAATATAACACCGCTAAGGCTTGAATAGCATTTTTTGAAAAAGCAAATTACTTTTTAGAAGAAATTGAAAAAATTTCTAATTGAGGAAATATTGGCATATTAGATATTCCAGCTGAATATAAAAAATTTTTCAATCTTCCTTCACCTATACAAAGTTATTTTGATTTAGAAAAAGACTATAAAACAGTTTTAAAAGTGTTTGAAGGTATGTTTTCAACAAATCATGAATTTTTCTTTAATGTTGGTCAGATTAAAATAGATAATAATAGTCATATTTATGAACTAATTAATAAATTAGATCAAATATTAATAGATAAGCCATTTTATAAACTAAAGACCAAAGCAGAATATGAAAATGCTTTGAAACCATATGCTAATAAACAAAAAGAAATACTTCAACAAATTAATCGAATAACAGTTGAAGAACTAACCAAACTTGATATTAAAATAGTTGACGAATCTAAGTATAAAAATAATATATTTAATCCATTTATTGATAGATTTAAGGCCGCGATTAATCCTGTTGAACTCGATAAACTACACAAAGAAATAGTAATAGATCGCGAAATAGATATACTTATTCAAAAACTAGCAAGTACAATTAACAATTCATTGGTAATCGCTAATGAATTAAAACAAAACAATTTACCTTCTGAGTATGGAAAAAATAAACTATTTACCGAAACCAAATTGCAACAACCTCTACCGCATGGTTATAATTTTGAAATAGTAGATCATTCTCCAAATGATAAAACAGGTATTATTAAAATAAAATATCGAATTATAAAAGCAGTCGATGGTTTAGAATATAACAAAACTTTTGAACAAGAAATTTCAGGATTTAAACAAAGATCACAAGAAAACATTAAATATACACCTTTTCATCCAGTTAAATGAACAGGTTACACAAGATCTGAATGAATTGATGATTTTGCTGCGGGTAGAATTTCTAAAGAATTAATCAATAAACTTTTTACAGCGGTAAATAAAAAAGATAATAGTTTAGAAATTAATACATCTCTTTATGAAGATTATGAATTCTATAATTTTAGAAAAAATTCTAATGAAATTAGTTTTATTTTTAGCAGAAAAAGAATAATAATTGGTAAAGATGATAGTGGTTATATTTATGAAAATCAAAATCATAAACAAGAATTTAAAGTAGATATTAATCGTTGAAAAACAATACTTAGACGTATTAATGATTATTGAATTATGTATTGATTGTATAATGGTCGAACCATTAATAATCACAAGAGAATTAATCTTAGTGAAAAATGGGCTAGAGTCTATAAGCAAAACTCTAATTATTTATTTGATTATACATATCAATGAGAATATGCGTTTACACAATTAATAAATAATGAAGTTAACGAATTCCAAAATTTCTTTGAAAATCATGTTAAAAATATAGATAACAAAAATTTTGAAACTGATATTAATATAAGAATGATTGAAGAAGTTAGAAACCAAGTAATGTCAGCAAAATTTGAAGTATATTATTTTGAAACCCCCTTTAAACATTGACTAAAAAATACAAAAAAATATAAAGGCAGACTTTGATAAAATAAACTCAATTTGATATTTAGAATAACAAAACTGAAATCAGGTTTAAATAAATCTGGACCCTTAAACAAAATATCGAGTACAACACAAAATGTGCTTGATATTTTTATTATAAAATTCATGAAATATTTAAAAAATCATGACAAACATATCATTTATTAGTGAACCTCAATCAAAGATAAACTCAGTTACTTTTATCTTAAATATAAAAAATCACAACACTTATAATTGCTGTTGTGATTTCTGTCTATCATTTATTATGAAAATTTATGCTTCTATATCTTCTAGAGTTATAAACCCGCTACCTTCTACGCCAAATTTTGGTCTATCAGGACATTTTATTTCATAAAGCAATCCAGGAAGGTTTGTTTGGCTGTTATGAGTTTCAAGCTCAATGTCGATTTTGTGACCTTTTAAGTATGCATAATCTTTATCGCTAGGACCTTTATATATAAAATGTACTTTAAATCTTTCATCATTAATACATTTTTCAAATATAGTACTTAAAAGTATACTACCTCTATCAAGACCATTTTCTTTTGGATCATGAGCTTTTTTGATTTCTTTGATTAAATCAACTATTCCTTGTGTTCCTTTTTCATCTCTTAATTTTTTTCCAGCCTCAGTTAGCTTGAAAATAAATGAGTTTTTTATTTCTTTTAATTGAGATGAATCTAAAGGCTTGTTAGGTGGAGTGTAATCAGGATAATTGTCAGTATTTCAATTATCATTATTGTCACTTTCTTTTGTACATGACAAAGTTATAGCAGGTATAAAACCAACCATAATTGACCCTAGTACAAAAAGCTTTTTTTTATGTACATTCATAATTTATATTATATTACTTTTGTAAGTTTCGGTATTTTATTTTTCTAAGTATATTTCACCAGAACCATCTACTCTATTGCTGCTATCTACACATATTACTTTTCATTCTATGTATATAACATTTGTGGCTTCGTCAATTTTTAGTTCAAATTCATAATCATGTGATGAACCAAAACCACCTAAATTATGTTTTTTAAATTCAAAATAGTTCTTAAATTCACCATGATTAATTAATTTATGAACCTTATAAGTTTCATTTCCTGTTTCTTTAATTCAGCGCCTTCAAATATTAGTAATTTCTTTATCTTGAGCTTCTGGTTTTAGTTTAAATATAAATGAGTTTTTAATTTCTTCAATTTGACTAGAAGTTAAAGGAGGAATACTAGTTTTATTATATTCATCTATATCAAATTTTTGGCAAGATAAAGAAATAACTGGAAAGCTAAAAAATGCTAGTGCTGTAGCACTAATTAGTGCTTTATTTAAGAATTGCTTTTTTTTATTCATATTATTTACCTCTTATTCTTATATCTTGAAAATAATTTAAATTATTAGGGCTTAATGGCTTAATAATGTGTCTTTGATAAACAACTTTATAAAAACTATCAATGTTAATTTGGTTATTAAAATTCAAGGTATAGCTTAATAAATTATTTAATTCATTAATTAAACTAATTTGTTGTTCCATATTTAAATTATTTAAATATTCCTTAATTACTTTTACATCATTAATGTTTAAAAGACTAATGCTATTGTTATCCAAGAAAGTCTGTAAATTAATCAAATTTTCATATGTATGGTTTTTTAAAAACTCTGCTTCATGTTTTTTAAGTGTTTTTGCAATATCTACTATTCCATTATTTTCATTTTTTAAAACTGAAAAAATATATTCAACTGAATCACCTTGAAATAATCTAAATTCATCATGCTTATAAATAGATTTATTAGATTTTAAATATTCATTATATTTTTCGAAATTATCAACGATAGTAATGTCTACTCTTAGTTTTTTATGAATTGAATTTAAATTATTTTTTAAAACTGCAATTCGATCATTAACAAATTGATTTTCATTTTCAACCACGATTGGTAAATTTAAATAAATGCTTTTTTTATCAGCTTTATTTTGATAGAATTCATCTATTATTTTGCTTAGTTCTTCTTTTATCGTTTTATATTGAAATGATTGCATTTTTTTATTAATATCAATAATTTCAGGGTCTGATATTTTTTGTTTATTTTTAAACTGGAAAGTATCTTTAATTTTATCTAAATTCTTTTTAAATATTATCGGAACTGAAATTGGCACAAAAGCATCTTTTAGTTCTTCATAATTTAGCGCTTTATTTTTAGCCTTTAAATACAAGTTCTGCGGAGCTTGTGATAATCAAATGTCTTTATTGTCTTGAACCAAAGCATATTGGTTAATGATATTATTAAACAAGCTTTGAAAAGCCATGTTAATAGTTTTTAGTTCATATTTTTGATTATTTAGACCATAATATAGTTCTAGGAAGTATTTATTCATATAAGGACTATTCATATTAGGTTTATGATTAATGACAATATTATTGGCTAGCCTAAAACGATTAAAGTTTTTTTCATATGAAATGTTAAATCTTCGGTTATTTTTTAAAATATATTTTTTATCATCAATTGATAATTCTTCATAATTTATTTTAGAAATAATATTTTGTTTGAAAGCATTAATAGATTGTGAAGAATGTGTTTTTTGTGAGTTTTTTAAAGGATTGTATTCAATTTTTATTTGCCTCAAAGCACTCTTATTAACTTTTTTATAGTATTTATTTATATTTAATGTGATTTGATTTGAATTAGAAGTTGATATGTAATAAAAAGAACTAAAAAGTCTGTCTTTAAATGTTTTTCCATATTCAAAAAATCATTTTATGCTTTTTAGTGGGTTGCCATATTTTTTAATAATATACTCATATGGCAAAGCATCAAAATAATTTTGAATAATAAATAAATTATTAAATAAGGTTTCAAAATTTACAAAAGAGCCGTCTATTGTTTCCAAAGTTAGTTTATTTGAACTAAAATCAAGAAGTTTATTTACATTAATTTTATTATTAATTAAAAAGCTATATAAATCAAAGCCTTTAAAAACTGGATTATCAACTTTAGTTGTTTTCAAATTATTTTTTTTAATATGTTCATTTCTAAAAGCTGGATTTTTTAGTAAATGAGCTAATAATCCCAGCCTAAAAGAACTAATATTTAAAGGCAGATTATTAACTAAATTACCATTGTAGTCAACTCAAATATTTTTTAAGTCTTGAACATAAATTTCAATTGATTTAGCTTCTGATAATGAAGTTTTAAAGACTTTGTGATTAATAGAATTTGTATTTGAAGAAGGAATGTTTAAAAAAGGACTATTAAAACCATTACCCTTATCACGTTTTGGTTTAAAAACTCCTGGAATTTCAACATCATCTTTAGGATTAAAATCAATTTTATCAATTGAATCATTACTAAATTCATAATTTTTAGTTTTTGAATTAACAACTATTTTATTAGCTAATTCAAAATTATATGAAATTGAAGAAGGGACTAAAACAATATTATCTCTAAAATCAATTAAAGGTTGTTGTTCTGATTTTAGTCTAAATAGCTTAGCTGATGTAGCTAAATTAATTGCTCTTATATTGTCACTTGTAAAGTTATGATTTAAATATGCAAAATCACCATAATCATTAGCAAAGTTATTTTTTTCAATATAGACAAATTTATTATTATTAAAATTATTCTTTATGCAAGATATTGAGCATAAAGGCAATAATGTAGTTGGCATTCATAATAATAAATTTTTGCGCATTTAATTCTCCTATGTATGTCTATGTAATGCTAATAACATGATTGTTAAAATAATTGCAGCTGCAAATGTAATTAAGGTTTTATATAAAACTTTTGTATCTTTATTTCGAATATGAATAAATTCAGGAACTAGTTCAAATATTGAAGTGAAAATGACTATTACTCCACCCATTACTAAAATTCCAGATAAAATTCATTCAAATCTCTTGCCCAAAAATGTACCAGTGTACGCTCCTAAGAATATAAAAGGAATGATCGCTAAAAATGTTAAAAAATTATATAAAACTGCTTTACCTATTTTTTCACCATATTGAATTTGTCTAAAATAAACAATAACTATTTCAAATAAAATATGTAATGTGAATGTCACTAATAACAATGTAGCACTTGAAAAAGAACTACCCTTAGCTACAATTTTGAATATTGTATATCCTATAAAAAAACCATCAATTATTCTATGGCTTAATAACATCAATATAGCTAATCAAGCCGCTTTAGGGTTATCAATGTCTCTAAAAGAAATTAAGTGATCAGAGTGATTGTGTTCTTCATGTTTACTATGAGGATCTATTTTAGATTTTTTTACAAATAAATACCTTCCACCAATTACAATACTAAAACCAATTAATGAACTAACTCCCATAATACCCATAACTGTTATAGTTCTAATCATTTCTGTTTGATTAAAGTATTTACTATGTGTAAAATTGTGAGCCATTTCATAGCCTTCACGCAAAAATCCAAAAGCACCAAGCATTAAAAACATTCCTGTTGAAAATGCATATAAATAAACTAACGATTTTTCATTTGATTTAATTTTTTCGGGTTTAACTAAAGCTAAAAAACCCATTACAACTAAAGGCAAAGCAACTAATATTAATATATATATAATCAAATTAATAAATAATAATAATTCAAATGAAGCATTGGTCAAGCCTGGCAGATTTCCATTAATAATCATTTTAGTTCACCTCCTTTATCTCAATTTAGTTTTAAAATCATTTCACTTTAATTTTTGTCTTAAACTATCAGTAAATAGTGTCAATATTATACAATATTTTTATAACTATAATAATAAAAAAAATGATAAAATTTAATCATGATAAATAAAAAAAGAATTTTTTTTAGTGCTCTTAGCTTGGCAAGTGTCATAAATTTGCCTGTAGTTAGTTTAAGCTGTATAAGAAAAAAAGAAGTTTATTTAGATATTAGTAAAATATCTAGAGTTTTTTTAAATCGTTTATCATTAAATCAAATAGCTTCAATTGAAAATGATGAAAAAATATTTTATTACTTTGAAAATTCTAAAAAACATAGATTTGAGGGTGTTAAAGCCTCAGATGGAAAAATGTTTTTAAAAAAACGAGACACATGGATAGAATATAAACCTGATTTTCCAGTGAGAAACAACTGAAAACAAGAAATTTCTAAAAACGATAATATTAACATTTTTGATTCGAATGAAAAAAGTGATATTAATAATTTTTTAAACGATTATAAATTTGAAGATATTGATGAAGCTGGAGATTTCAATGATGATTGATTTAGTACTTTATCAGAAATTTATAAAAAGGATTTTAATAGAAATGATAATCCATATTTTGAAGACCTTCAAACAATAATTTTTAGAATTAATTATGATATAAATGCTAACAATTCAATCATGAATAAAAGATATATCAAAAATGCTTATACAAACAAACAAGCTTTATTTTTTGATTGAATTGAACCTCAGTATATTCAATCAAAAGTATTCTTATCAGAAGAATTTAAAAAACAAAGACAAATTTGAATAAATTTAATGAAATTATACTTAAATCGCTTTAATGTAGGTGTATCAGAAATTGGAATAGATTGAAATAATGCAGATCCTAATGTTAAATCAATTTCAAATGATACTAATTACATAAAATTTCAAATAAAAAGCATCAAGGATTGAGAAGGCAAAGAATTGCTATCCGAATCAAAAAAGAACACATATTACTACATTAATGGATTTAGAAATTATGCAATTAATGGAAAATTTGGCATTGGAACAAAAGGTTTAGATGAAAAATTGCCATTATTTACAGATTATATTCAAAACCCCTTGTTATATATTGATGGTAAACAATATATAACTGTTATTGATAATATTAACCATTTTATTAAGGGTTCTACTTCGCCTGAATATTGAAATACAAAGGGCTTAATGTATTTATTTAATACTTTTAAAAATGAAATATTTAAAATTAAGATTCCAGATTATCGAAAAAATGAAGATTTGAAATATAAAATTATAGATTTCAAATTTAGTGATTATTTTGATACAAACCAAATATTTAAAGCAATTGTTAGAGTAACAAAAAAAGATAAGTCTACCAAAGATTATGTTTGATTAAGTTCAAACTTTGATGATCATGGACATCGTCTAAAAGGACTAATAATGAATAATATAGATGAATCTAAGGTTAGTCCCCAAGATATTTATTCTTTCCATCCAAACAATAAAGGAATTCCAAAGGGAATCTCACTTGAAGATTTTGTAAATAATTCATTAGATTTACCTTTTATGCAAGCTTTAAAAAGGGCTGCAAATCATATGAATATTTCATTTAATTATTGAAATAATAACAGTAGACAAAATTTTGAACCATATTTATTAAATAACGATTCTTATCAAATTCAAGTATTTAATTCATATATTAATAACTATATGTTGGCATATGCACTGGAAAATAAGGCTAAAAAAACCTTAAGTGGAATTAAGAGAATAGATATAGAACTAAAACCAGAAAAAAACAAACTAGGAAGATTATATTTTGAACTAAAATTTATAGCTTTTGGCGATAATGATTACGATTTTAAATCGTCTAGTGAAAAACAAGTAGCAAAAGTTAGTTTATATTGAAACAACTTCAAAGGATATGATAAATCAATTGATGTTAATGATTTTAGCTTAATTAAATTTGAAAGGACTAGCTAATGAAAAAACTAAGTTTGTTTAAAAGTATTGCAATAATAGCTCCCATTTGTTTACCTATAGCTAGCATTTCTTGTAATTATCCCAACGATACAGAAAAAATTTCTTTAGATATTAGAAAAAAAAGAGATAATGATGCCAAAGAAATAATCTTTAAGAACCAAGTTACCAATGATATCAAAACAATATACAATGAAGAAATTGGAACATTATTTTCTGATATTAAAGGAATTTATAGAGCTTATAGAAAAAAATATTACAAAATAGTAAGAAAATTAAATTCTTTCGAAAATAAAATTAAATCATTACGCGGTCAAGAAATTGAAGAAAATCAAAAAAAGGTTATTGAATTTTATGAGAAATGACTAGACGACAAATCTTCAAATAGAGCAAAACTATCTAAAATTTTTGATAAATTTGAAATTATTTTTAAAGATGTTGATACAGTTTTGAAGGATGTGAACATTGTATTTGAAAACCAACGATTTTTAGAGTTTATTGAAGTAATTGATAAAAGATTAAGCGGAATTGATATTAATCTTGGTCAAACACAAGAAGCTTTAAATGGATCATGAAAATTTTTAAGAGATCATGTTTTTAATGAAAATAATATTACTAAAAAAGAAGATATTGAAAAAATAAATATTGAAGGTGATAAAAACTCTCATAGTCATTCACATGCAATTATTAATTTAATATATGAAATGGGTCTTTGACATTTATATTTAAAAGATAATGTTGAAAACCTTACTTTAATTCAAGAACTAAAAGATGACTTTAAAATTTTAAAAAATAATATTCATGATAATATAGACCAACTAAATTATGAAAAAGATTTTAAAGATTTAATTGACCTTTTCGAAAAAATGGAACTGGACCAAAAAAATAATCTAGTAAATATTGAATTTCATAAGCGTGCTAAAAAAATAGTAGAAAAAGTTAGAAAACTTTTAAAGAATATTGCTAAAGATCAAGGCATTAAAGAAGTTAATTTGGAATTTTAAAAATAGAACAGAGCAATTATCTGTTCTATTATTTTGTCTTCGGATTATAACAGTTAGCCAAGCTTGAAGATAATAGTTTGAGAATTAAACAAAAAGCAATTATGTAACTTGAAACAACAATTAAATAGCTAGGATTTTCTTGTGCTAAACCAATTGCTTCTTTTAAAACAGAACCTATATTAAGATTATTTGTATCATTTATAAAATCTAAGAAAGCCAAAGAAGAAGCAATTAATATATTAATTGAAAATCTTTCAACTAATAAAATTAAAAAATTAGGCATTAAACGTTTAAAAATATGAAAATATGCCAATCTATATTTTGAAGTTCCAATTGCAATTGTGGCAATGATATATTCTTTTTTTAGTAGAATATTAATTTCGTCTTTGGCAAAATTGTAATAAGAAATTCAACAAACTGCTGATAAAGTAATTAATAATGAATATCATTGTGTACCAATAAATATTGAAAGTAAGAAAACTCAAACTATCTCTGGAATAACACTAATTGATGTAATAAGTTTGTCAATAAATCTTACAAAAACGTTTTTTGAATAAAAGTTATATATAATGGCTAAATTAAAACCTATTAATATGTTAATAACAATTGCTATTAAAATTACAATAATTGAAATTCATATTACTGATATAGATCTTGAAAAAATATCAATACCTTGGTTATTTGTACCTAAATACAAGCCACTAGGAATTTCTATTTTGCTATCAAGATTTAATAAATTTATAGCTTTAATTAAATCATATGGATTGTAAACTAAAGTTACAATGTCAGTGTGAATGGTTTGTGAGCCACCTAAATGTTTAGCAGAATCATACAGAATTTTAAAAATAGGTTCCCTATGATTTTTTAGAGCACTTAAATTTTCTAATTGCTCTATTTTACGAATAAAATCTAATTCTTCGCCTCGATTAAAATCTCTAATAATAGTTTGTTTTCAAATTGAAGGTAGATTGTTAACCAAAGTGGTATTTTTGTTAATTGAATCAAATGCACTATTTTTAATAAAAAAAGCGGATATGATTAAAGCTAAAATTAAAAGTGCAAACAAGCTAATTCATACAATATTTATTTTGCTTGAAAAAAATCTTTTTCAGTATTGTTTTATTGAATTGGTATGAACTACATAAGAATTATTATTGGAATTCTTAACTTTTGCAAAAGAGTATAAATTATTTGACATCTAATTTCCTCCTTGATATTCTTCAAAAAGGAATTAGCTGACTTTGTTTTTTAATTGTTGGGTTCAATTTTTTAATAATAAAACTATTTATAACTAACAATATTGAAATGAAAATAAAGTTAAAGGTGAAATAAAACATAATAATATCCAATTCACCTTTTTTGAATGCAAACGATATTAAAATACTTTGCCCTGGTATTGAAAAAATTCTTTCAATCAAAATAGATATAGTAAATAATAATATGTAAATCATAAAAAACATGTTTAATTCAGAAGCAATCACATCTTTTATAATGATTTTTCTTAGTAATTGTCTTTTGGTTTGTCCCTGGGTTTTAGCAAATAAATAATAATTAGATTTCAAACTTTCAAATGTCACTTTTCTCGATTTTGAAAAAAATATTGCAATTGTTGAAAATGATGAAATTAAAATCGGAACTAAAAGTGAAATCAAACTTAATTTATTATTATTAATAAATTGAGAAGGATATCCAAATAAACTCGAATTATTAAGAGCTAAAATAGCAATAATTAATAATGGTAGTGCTCCAAAGAAAGAAGCTAAAACTGATATTGTGATGTCATAAGATTTATTGAATTTATAAGCAGAACTAATTCCTAAAACATTTCCAATTACAAAACTAAAACTAAAAATCAAGGCACTAGTTAGAATTGTTCATCTAAATTGTTTGAAATATAAAATTAAGATATTAGATTCTGCTGAATATAATTCATATGAATAAATCTTGCCAGGATTAAAAGCAAATAAGTTTTTAAAAAATATTCCTAGTCTAGAACCATAGTTTTTAGGAATGGAACTATATACAGCTAAGTTCTTTTTAATTTGTGGTTCCACTAAAATGTTAATGGCAAAAAATATAATGATTAGAGCTGCAAAAAATATAAAAAAATAAAAGGCAATATTTTTAAATAAGTTTAATAAACTCTTATTCATATATTGCCTCCTATTTAAATTCTAATGGTGGTGGTGTGCAAATTTAATTGTAATAGATTTAGTTTCAATAACTTTGTCTTTTTCAGTTTTTTTGTAGATTTGAATTTCTAGGATTAATTTTTCATGTTCAATTTTTGAATTTGCTTTATTAATTTTAAATTCAATATCACTAACTTTTTCATCAACTTGATTGAACACTACATAAGTTGCTAATTTAGTTTTTAAATCATCGAATGATTTGTTTTGCGCAGCTTCTAACTCATCAATAAATGTTGCTTTAGGAGCATCGTGACCTTTTCCGTGTAATCTAAATTCTCAATTGTTAACTTTTTCTTTTTTATGAGGAACTTTTTCAAATCCTTTAACTGTAAAACTAACGTGTTTTTTTTCTGATGCTTTTGAAATTGAAATAATTAAATGAATTTCACCACCATGTTCATGTTCGTGCGAACCAGGGTCTAGAGAAATGGATCAGCCTTCTAATTTAGTTTTGTCTTCTTTAATTTCAATATTGTATTTTTTTAAAGCTGCTACAACACCCTTTCAATCTGTTGCTTTTTTGATTTCTTTAGTTGCTTCTGAAGCTTTAATTTTTTCTTGCCCAGCTGCAAATTTATTTATGCTGAAACCATCTTTTTCTTCAATTAAAGATTTAGAAATTTTTTCTTGTTCTTCTTTAATTTCTTTAATTACATCTTCAATTTCTTTAACTGAATTTTTGTTTGTTAATTTTTCAGCTTTAGTAATTAATTTTTCAATTTCGCCATGTTTAATTGGATCTACAGCCTTTAGAGCTTCAATATTTTTCTTAATTTTAGCTATTTCTGACTTCATTTCCTTAATTTTAGCTGATTTGTTGTCACATGAAATAGCAATTAAAGGTGTTGCTATAACACCAATAGGTGCTAATACACTTAAAAATTTTAAATTTTTTTTCATATTTGGATAGCCTTTCTTTGTAATTTTTAATATAAAATTTTAATTTAACACACAAATTATAGCACAAAATTTACTATTGTATTTTTATTTTTTTTGTTAAAAATTGAAAAATCCTATTTAATTACTATTTTTTTCTTGCTTGTTTTATTAAAAAAAATAATTTGCGATAATTTATAGTAATATAAATTTATATTAAAATTTTATATATAGGAAAACATTTTGAGGATTTTATGAATTTAGAAAACTTAAAAAATATTGAACAAAAAACCACTAACTGTATGACGTTTGGTCAATTTTTAAAAGCGATGTTGAAAACCCTAAATATTAATGCTACTAAGGTTGCTGAGGACTTGTGCATAAATAAGAAAATTTTGTCAAAAATTATTAATGACAACAAAAAAGATATAAATTTAAATTTAATTCAATCTCTTGAAGAATATTTTAATTTAGAGATTGGCTATTTAACAAAGAAGTGATACTTCTATAAAAATAAAAAACTATATGATTATGATCTTAATGAATCAGAAAGTTTAATTAAAATGTTTGGTTGAGAAGTTTTAGAAAATAACCCACAACTTTTTGATACCATAACTAACTTTGAATTAAGGCAAGAATACACTATTGAAGAAAAAATGAATCTAATCAAAAGATTTTTTGGGACATTAGACCCACAAAAATACTTAGATGATATACAAAAACACATGTACCTTCACAAATGCAATATTTTTAAACCATATCGGCTACCTTTTATTAGATATTGTGAATTATTTATAAAAGAGTGCTATGGTGATTTTAATGGCAAGAATTTTAAACCCGAAAAAAACATGACAAAAGGGCTAATTATGAAAGTTTTTGCTATTCTATTTAATAATAATTATGAATTCTATGAAAAACTAGAAAAAGTTCAAGAAATACTTTCAAAAACAGGAACTGAGATTATAAAAATTCCATATGTCAATAAGTCATTCACTAGAGCAATCAGTTTTAATTATGGCAAGAAAAAATATATTATTTTAACTGATATGTATAATTCAGAAATGCTTATTTTATATGCATTAATGCGTGAAATATTTTCTTGATTTTATCCTGCTTTAACCAAAGATGAGTATTCGGATATATTTAAAAAATACTATAATTTATGAAAAAACAGAAGTCGATCAAATAAATCTAAAATGGCTGATGATATTGTGGATTTAATTGAAAGAATATCATTATTAGATAAAAAAGCACCTGATTTTTATAAAAGAGCTTCTATTCTTTACAATGAAACAACCAAAAAATGAAAAATTATTAGATTTTAAGGAGATATAAAACTATGGAAAACAAAAAAATAAAAATACCACCTCGAAGTCTATTTAATGGACAACATTATTTTGTAGATGAACAAAAAAAGGTTGTTAAATTAGAAGAAAACTATCATAAAAAATTGTTATCCAGAAAACCTGGTTCTTTTGGTTCTTTTAAGAAATTATCAGGAACTTATTTGGGTGATGTTTTAGAATTAAGTCCATTTCATAGCCAATTTAGAGCATTTGCAAAAATATCTGGATTTGCTATGCCTATATTAGATCCAAAATATGTAAATGCCGGAAAAATACTAGAACCTAAAATAATCGAAAAAATAGAAACTAAACTTAAATCTAAAATTAAAAGATATGATGCCAAAGAATACAATTATGATGCTTTCAAAGAAAATCACTTGTTTGGTGGGTTACCTGACGGTTATGTTGAAGACAAGAACTTGATAATTGAAATTAAAACAGTGAATAAAAAGAAACTAGAAGCTTGAAATAATGGCGAAATTAATCCTGAGTATTTAAAACAATCTCAATTATATTCATATTTAATTGGAGCTAATTGATTTACAATAGTCGCTTGCTTTTTAGAAGATGAAGACTACGCAAAGCCAGAATGGCTTGATATAAATCAAAGAATACTTAAAAATTGAAATTATGAAGTTAATAGAGCTCAAGTGGAAGATGATATGAAAAAATGTGAGGAATGATATAGAAAATATACAACAAGTGGTGAAAGCCCTATTTGAAATAATTATGTTGACGTTGATTTAGTTAAATATCTAAAGTGTAAAAATTTTGAGCAATGACAAAATTTATATCTTGAATGAGTAGAAATGGGAAAAGCTGTACCTGAATATGAAGAAGAATAAAACTAAATATACATTTAATGATTTTGTAATTGCAAATAATACTCGACCATGATTTATTTTCAATGAATTAAGCGATGAACTTATTAAACAGGATCATAATCAATTAGTAAATATGATTGAATCTTTAGAAGAGGATAATGATGATTCAAAGTTTAATTCATTAGATTTATTAGATTTTAATCTAGATAAAATTGATTCTATTATCGATGAATATGTTGTTCCTGTTTTAAAAGAAAAGCAAGCTACAGAAATTAAGAAATTATCACCATATGATAAACTTGGTTTTTTAAAGAAAGAAATTGCAGCGGACGCAATTCTTCAAAAGAAATTCGATGAAGAAACAGAACTCAAGAATATTAATTTTTTATTTAACATGTTTGGGAACGTTGAAATAATTAATAGTGGTTTAAATTTAGTTGTTGAACAGGCCACTAAATTTTTAAAAGATTTTTATAAAGAAAATTTTAATTTTGAAGATTCGGAAATTAAATATATTTCAGACAGTCAGACTACTGAAAACAAAATAAAAGAAACACAAGCGGCTATAAATAATAATGCCAAACTTATTATAAATGCCCATTTTGAATATAAATCCTGTGTATCCAAAGTAACATATTTTGATTTAAAAAATGGTATCTTTGGTAACTTAAATTATTCAATTAAAACAAAGAGAAAGAATTTATTAAAGTCCTATTATGATTATCAAATTATTTCAAATTTTCTTGAAATAAATAAAATTACAATTTTGAGACCAAAATATTTAGATGATCGAAAAGTAAGAAAAGGAGTTTTAAAATTTGAGTTAAATGAATATTGTTCAGTATCCAAAGCTGGAGTTACTTCCAGTTCATATAAAGACTTAAATTCAGAATCTGAAATTAATGCAATTTTGATTGGTAATCCGAATTATGAATACACACGAAAGAAACTAAAAAATAAAAATGAAACAATAATTCAACATGTTAAAAACGAACTTTCAAGTGCTGGTTATAATTTATCTGAAAAAAAATCAGCTGATAAGAGCAGTAATAGTTGCTATACATGCTCATTTAAAGAATTTTTAGAATTAATTGATTCAAAAGAAGAAATCGTTGAAAATTGGCAGTTAATCGAAGATGATTTTAAGGATAATTTTTCGCCAAGTTGATTTAGTATTTTGATTAAAAAAATATATCCTCAATATCCTTTTGGTTCGAAGAAGTTTTTTAGACTGCTATCTGGAAATTTCCAAAATGAAGGCTATGCTTTAAACAACACTTGATATACCAAATCTGTTGAATTTTTTAATAATAACAGGGTTGCTATAGATAAAAAGATTTTTAAAGAAAATGTATATAAGGCTATAAATGATATGGAAGCTAAAATAGCATGATTTGATTTTGAAGGTGTTACATTACCCGTTCCTCTTGTTGATTATTTAAAAGCATGAAATCAAACCATTGCACAGACATCTATAATAAAAACCTTAAATAATGAAATTTATGAAAGTAAAGATTATGTTTATGACCCATTAAACATGAATATTAATACATATAAGAAAATAATAAATGACTTATATGATGAAGAAATCAAATATTATGTTGTTTATAATCAGGCTTATGAAAAATCAAGATTAGAAGAACTAAAAAAACGTCTAGGATATTATTGCGAAATTAATCAATTGAGTGATGAGGAATTTAATGATTATAAACAAAAACTTAACTACATTATAGAAAAAATAGTTGATTTAGCCGATTTATTTAAAACTGCTAAAAACAAACCACCCATTATTAATGATAGAATAATAAATATTGGTTATATAAGAGGCAATTATTCAATTAAAAAACTAGAATATTATGTAACTCAAAATAATCTTTCACAGCATTTGAAACACAAAATAAAACCATATTCAGATTTAAATGTTAAAAATGGTTCTGCAGCTTTATCAATTGCAACTACTAGAGCCTTAGATAAAATTGGTCCTAATGAATGAGAAAGCAAACAAAAAGATTTAAAAGAATATTGCCACAACGATGTTATGGCGATGTTAATGGTAGCTGATTTAGTTAAATATCTTGTTAAAGATGAACAAAATTTTAAGAATTTTGAAGAATATAATTTCTAGCTAAAAATATGTGAAAAAGTAGGGAAATCATCTCTACTTTTTTATGTTTTAATTTAAATATGAGTAGTTTACATAAAAATAGAGGAATGCTATTAGAAACAATAATAAACCAAACTAATCAATATTACTTGACAAATAATATATGCCTAATTCATAAGAAAAATCTTGATATAACTTTTGAATCAATTGATTTAAAAGACAAAAAGCTAAAACTTAAAAATGCTTATATAAAAAACAAAAGTTCAGTTGATTATTACGGAGTTTATAATGGAAAATTCTTGGCATTTGAAGCCAAAAGCACGGAAGACAGCATTTTACCACTTGCAAATATTAAAAATCATCAAATTGAATATCTAGATCTAATTCAAAAGCATCAAGGAATTGCTTTTTGAATAATTTTTTATAAAATACCTTGTGAGTTTATTTTGATAATGCATGAAGATTTTAAAAAATTAATTGCAAATAAAAAGGCTCTTCATTATGAAGAAGCCATATCTAGAGCTAAAAAGCTTATTTTATTATTCCCTGGTATATTAAATATCATTGAAAATATTATTTTTTAGTTTTGTGAAAATAATCATCAACCCTTGACTTTAAAACATCTGAAAATTTAAAACGTGGGTCCATTTTTTCAGGAACTTCAATATTTTCCTTTGTAATATTGTGTTGTTGAACCTTGCTAGGAACATATTTTGAAGAGAAAACTCCAAAACCTGAAATAGAAACTTGTCTAGAGTTTGCAATTTCTTCAGTAATTATATTTACCATGTGGTCAAATATAGATTCAACCATAGCTTGTTGAAATCCTGTTTCCTCAGCAGTTTTCTTAATTAATTCTTTTTTTGTCATAAATTCTCCTTTATAGGCTTAAGTAGCAATATTATATGCTTTTTATTAAGTCTTCTATTATTTTTTTGGGGTTTTCCATATTATATACTATTTTATAAAGTCCATTAATTAAAGGTAATTTAATTTTCTGGTTGTCTTTTATTTGGTTATAAATATGCTCCAAAGTCCTTAAACCCTCAACTGTAATGTTTTTAGAATCATTTTCTTTATTAAAGAAATTCTTTCCAAATGTGTAATTTCGTGATTTTTCTGATAATCCTGTAAGTATTAAGTCCCCAAGACCGCATAAATCATAGACAGTTTTTGACTTGGCTCCTAAAAATTGTGCATATTTTTGCATTTCCTTTAGTCCCATGGCTAAAAGTGCAGCTTGTGTGTTAGTAGAATATCCTAAAGCTTCTGCCATGCCGGAAGCGATAGCTAATACATTTTTATAGGTGGAACCAATTTCTGCCCCAATAACATCATCGTTTAAAATGACTCCAAATCATGAGTTTGCAAATATTTTTTTTACTTTTAGAGCTAAATTAATATTTTCACAAACACTATTAATTATGGTTATATTCTTATTAATAATATCTACAGCAAAAGAAGGACCTACAAGTGATACAATTCCTTCGATATATTTGTTGCTTTTAGCATATTCTGCCATTTTTGCGTGCACAAAATCATTTGAATTGGGTCAAAATCCTTTTGCGACGTTAATTATCACTGTTTCATTTTTAATTTTGGAAACAAGCTCTAAAAAAACTTCAGGAATGAATTGGCTAGGAATAGCAATTACAATGAAATTTGCATTTTCTATGGCTTTATTTAAATCATTAGTTACATCAAATTTACTTATTTTACTTTTGCCAAAGTATTTTTTATTAAAACCATTTTTTAAATCTTCTAATTCTACATTATCAATTCCATATATGATAACTTCATGATCATTTTCTTTTAAAATGGTACCACAAGCCGTTCCCATTGCTCCGCTACCCAATATTGCAATTTTATTTTTCATTACTCGCCTCCTTTTTTATTTTTGTTTTTTAGTACCAAATTAATAGGAGTGCCTGAAAAATCATAATTTTGGCGGATTTGGTTTTCAATGTATCTTAAATATGTAAAGTGTGCACAATTAACATCATTCACAAAAAGCAAAAATGTAGGTATTTTAGCTTCAATTTGTCTTGAAAAAGTTATCGAAAGTCTTTTACCTTTTATGGGCGAAGCTGGTTTTATCATTTGAGCACTCATCATTAATGAATTAAGTTGGTTAGTATTAATTTTTCTTTGCATATTGTTTTTTATGTGAATTATTTCATCTTTAAGTTTATTAATTCTTTGTTTGTTTTTAGCTGATATAAAAACAATTGGAGCTCAGTCAACAAATTTTAATTTCTTTGCTAGAGATTTTTTATACTCATGCATAGTGTTGGTGTCTTTTTCAATTAAATCTCATTTATTAACAATAATAATTAAAGGTTTTTTTAATTCATATGCTATTCCAATTATATTTTGACTAAAATGACTAACTTCTTGTGTAGCATCTAGCATTAATAAACATAAATCAGCTTCTTCAATTGAACTATTAGCTCGCATTAATGAATAATGCTCTATACTATCAACTAATTTGCTTTTTCTTTTAATTCCGGCTGTATCGATTATTTCAAATTCTTCATCATTAATTTTGATAAAAGCTGAAACTGAATCTCTTGTAGTACCAGCGATGTTTGAAACAATTGATCTTTCTTCGTTAGTTAGTGCATTTAGAAGTGTAGATTTACCAGCATTAGCAGGACCTAGTATGGTTAATTTAAAATTATTATTTTGCTCTTCAGTTTTGAAATTTAAATTTGAAATAATTGCATCTAATAAATTTCCAACTCCATCGCCATGAATAGCACTTATTGGAAAAATATCATTAAAACCAAGTTTATAAACTTGGCTGTCATAAACCTGATAATTACTAGATTCTAATTTATTTATTGCTAAGATAATTTTTTTATTTGTTTTTCTTAATAAACTAGCAACAAAAAAATCCTCAGTTGTTAAAGCATTTTTTCCATCAACAATAAAAACAATAATATCAGCCTCAGCTATTGCAATTTCAGCTTGTTTTTTAATTTGTTCCTTAAAATCTTCGTTTTCCTGTGTTATTCCACCTGTATCAATAATTTTAAATTCGTGACCAGATCATTTAGCTGTATCATAAATTCGATCTCTTGTTACACCGGGTGTATCATAAACAATTGATTTTCTTTTATCAATAATTTTATTAAATAAAGTTGATTTACCTACATTAGGTTTACCAATAATAGCAACAACATTTTTCATTTATGATAACCTCTTTATAACTTCATTGTACATAACTCTAAAGTTTTCTTCAATACTTAAATCAGAGGTATCTATTTCAATGCTGCCTTCGCTTACTTTTAAAGGATCAACATCCCTGTTCATATCATCGTAGTCTCTCTTTTTAATTGATTCTAGAATTTCTTCATAATTGGATTGAATACCTAATAAATTGTTTTGCCTCACACGTCTTTGAGCCCTAATTTCAGGACTAGCTCATAAAAAAAATTTAACTTCAGCTTTAGGTAAAATTCGATAAGTAGCATCTCTACCATCAACAATAATACCCTTTTTTGTATCTCCAAGATTTTGAATATATTTGTTAACCTTAGCTCGAATTGATGAAAATTTAGCAATGGCAGAAGCTGCTAAAGAAATTTTATCTTCCCTAATTTTTACAGTAATATCTTCGTTTTTTAAAATGACATCATTTTTTTCAGTTATCAATAAATCATTAATATCTCAAGCTTCATTAATTGCTTGTTCATCACTAAGATCTATATTATTAACTAAAGCATTGTAAGCAATCGCACGATATAAGACACCACTACTAATAAATTTGTAGTCTAATTTATCAGCCAACATATTTGCCATAACTGTTTTTCCTACACCAGAGGGACCATCAATAGCTATATTAATTCTTTTATTATTAGTCATTTCAATCTCCTCAATTCTTTTTAATAATTTCTTCAAATTCTTTATCTAAATCAAGACTTTTTTTATTAGGTGTCTTCAAATTTTCAATATTTGTAATTCTATTAATAATTTTTTTTAATTCCTTAGAAGTAAAATGATTTCCACCTTTTTTGTTTTGAATATACACTTTCAGTTCATCTATTGAATTCAATTTATATTTTTTGGCTAAATCAATCAAAAACTCTATTTCACGAATGCTATTTTTTCTAACTGTTTTTAAGTTATTTTTTAATTCTTTATTAATATTTGTCATTATTACACTTCATTCAAATTAAAAATTTTAACTCTGCCATTGCTGCTTTGTTTATTATCATTTTTGTTTTCAAATTTAAATTTAATTTTTAGTTCATTTAAATTTTTAGTTGGAATCCAAGTAACATAAAATTCATTTTTTTCAATTAATGGAACAATCTTGGATTTATCTTTTGGTCAAGTATCTGGATAAGCATTAGTTTCATCAATAACTTCTTCAAATCATTTAAAAACTTCCTTTTGAAATTCTTCTGATTCAAAAAACGTTTTTAAATCAATTGTTATTTGTGCAATTTTTTTAGTTAAATCCTCAATTTTGTTCTTGTCATCTTCAGTTTGATTAGGCTTCTTTTGAAGTTCACTTAGTTCAGCATTTCATTCTTTTAATACATTTTCTTTTTCGCCTTTTTTCTTATTATATTTTTTAATAATATCAATTATTTTTTTTTCATTTTTAGGTCAAGATTTATCAAATTCAGAACCTATTAAATCATTTAATTCATCAGACAAAAAATTCACATTTTGTGATGAACGGTAATAGTATTTAGAATTAGATGTTGATTTTATTTTGTTTGATTCAAAAACACCATTAGCATATTCATAATTCAAAAACACTTCAAAATATACTTTTAGTTGTTTATTGTTTTCTTTAACTTTTTCAATATCAACAAATCTAAAATTTAAAAATTTTGTTTTATTAAAATCTAAATTGCTATTAATATAATTCTCTAAATATTTGTGTGTATCAAATAGCTTTGGTTTATCTTTAAGTATTTTTGCTTGTTTCGCTTTTGATAATTTATTTAAATTTGGATATTTTTTATAAAAGTTTTTAAGAGCTTCTTCTGAAAAAGATTTTCTACTCTTAAAATCCTTATAGATATCTTCAGTTAATTTTGAGCTTATAACTTCATTTTTAATTTTAATTTCTTTAGCAGCTTGTTCAAATTTTTCTACACTTCAAAATTCTTTTTGAACTGGTCTTGAATTTTTTGTAAAGTAATAAATAGCACCACCAACAGATGCAATACTAAAAACAGGAATTAAAACTGTTGCCGCAATTCCAAAATTTTTTCTAAAATTAGTTTTTTTAGCTTTCATGTATGAAATTGTACTTTAAAAATGAATTTTTAAAGAAAAAAAATAGCTTATGCATACTCAAGACTTTTGAAAATTAAAAGTTTGATATGTAAAAACTATTATTTTAAATCTTTATTTTGCTTTAGATTTTCTAAAAAATCTTCGATAAGGTTTATCTATGTTTCTAATATAATGACACTTTGGAAAAGCTGAACAACCAATGAATTTTTGCTTTTTAATTTTTGTATACCTGTAAATTAGATTAGATCCACATTCTGGACATTGTTCATCTAATTCATCGTTTTTTAAAATTGTTATTTCAATAGTATTTTTAATGAAATCATAGTGATCGTTAAAACTATCTCAAAATTTTTGCATTACATTTTTATAATCTTCGTTTCCTTCTGAAATTAAATCGAGTTTTGTTTCAATTTTAGCTGTATATTCTTCATTTATAGTTTTAGGAAAACTAGTTAAAAGTTTATAAAGAACAACATTACCAAATTCTGTAGGATGCAAAGTTCCTTCTTTTAATTCAACAAATAATCTTTGTTTAATTACTGAAATTGTTGAAGCAAAAGTTGAAGGTCTACCAACTTTTATGTCATCCAATTTTTTTATTAAAGAACCTTCGTTATATCTTGAAGGTGGTTGAGTTTCTTTGTCTTCTTTTAAAAATTCTAAAACTTTTATTTTTTCACCAATTTTATATGAAGGAATATTTATTATTTCTTGTTTGCCTAAATGAATGTAATAACCATCAAAGATTACCTTGCTAAAAGAAAGTCTAAAATTATGATTATTATTAATTAAATTAAAACGATAAATTTCTTTTAATGGGCATGTCATTAGTGACATTATAGTTTTGTCATAGATTAATTTATATATATATGAATCAATTTGATTTAATTTATATTCTTTTGTAGCTAATTCAGGCTCTAGTTCTATAGATGTAGGTCTAATTGCCTCGTGAGCATCTTGAGAGCCCGCAAAACCCTTAATTTCTTTAGCAACATATTCTTTACCATATTTGGTTTTGATATAGTTTTGTGCTTTATCTACAAATGACTGACTTAGTCTAGTTGAATCGGTTCTAGGATAAGAAATTAAACCAATTTCAAACAATTTCTGTGCAGATGATTGAACTGTTTTAGAAGCATATTTTGCTTCTTTATAAAGAACAGATTGCTTAAATGGTACATAAGCACTTTCTTTTCTTTGGCTTATGGAAATATCATTAATTTCTAATTCTTGTTTACCATTCAATAATTCATTATAAATACTAATAGCTTCTTCACGATTTAGTCATGTATTATCTTCAAATTCTTTATGATCTTTTAAATATAAAGATGCTTTTAATTCATTACCTAAATCAGCAAAAATTTTTGAATATAAAACTGGATTAAATTCCTCAATTTCCTTTTCACGATCACACACTAATTTAAGAGCAATAGACTGAACTCTACCAGCTGAAGGATTAGTAGGAGCATTTTTTACCTTTTGTTTCATTAATTGTGAAAGTCTAAAGCCAATAATCCTATCTAACATTCTTCGAGTTTTTTGGGCTTTGACTAAGTTTTCATCTATTTCCAAAGGATTATCAATAGCAAAATTAATTGCTTCATTAGTTATTTCATTATATTTAATTCTTTTATATTTATCTTCTATTTTTAAGGTTGTTATTAAGTTTTCAGCTATAGCTTCTCCCTCGCGGTCGGGGTCAGTTGCAATTAATACTTCACTAGCATCTTTAATTGTTTTTTTAAGATCATCAATTACTGTTTTTTTAAGAGGATCAGGAATCATTTTAGGCTCTCAATTTTCAAAATCAATTCCTAAATTATTTTTACCTGTTGTTGATAATTTTAGAATATGTCCTACACTGGCAATAACTTTAATATCTTCTCCAACTATTTTTTGAATTGTATTAACTTTATTTGGTGATTCCACGATCATTATTCTATTTTCAGACATAGTTTGCTCCTTATAGAAATGGAAATTTTATGTATGTTTTAATATGTTAATAAATAATAACACAAAACGATATTAATTAAAAAAAACGCTAAAATTGCTTTAATCAATTTTCACGCTTTTTATCGTCTTTATCTGCCATTATTTTTTGCAGTTGTTTATTTTCTTCTTTGTTTAATTTTGGTATATATACATCTAATTGAACTACAAGATTTCCTTTTTGTGATGAGTTTTTATATGGATAACCACAACCTTTAAGTATTATGGGTTCAGTTAGGTTTAAGTCATTATCCAATTTAAAACTTTTGTATCCATATGGAGTAGGAATTTCAATAGTTTCTTCAAGCATTATGCTTTTAATTGATAAAGGCATTTTTATATATAAGTCATTATTATTTAATTTTTTATAAGCTTTACTTTCTTTGACATATATAACAATATATAAGTCACCATTATTTTTACCAGTTACAGGTGAAGGATTACCAAAGCCTTTAAGTTTCATGGTGTCTCCATTTTCAACTCCAGGCATAATTTTAATTGTTTGTAAAACTTTCAACTTAATAGTTTTTTTACCATGACATTTGTGACAAGATTTTTTAATTATTTTTCCTTCACCTCTACATGCAGGGCAAGGTTTTATTGTTGAGAATATGGCAATTCTTTGTTTAATTTGTCCAGAACCATTACAGTCATAACATGTTGCAAAATCGTTTTTAGATTCTGCACCAGTACCCTTACAAAAATCACAACTTTTATATTTGTCTAAATTTAATGTAGTTTCTGTGCCAAAAATTGCTTGATTAAAATCTAGATATATGGCTGTTTGTAAGTCTTCTCCATATTGGTATTCATTAGAAGAACCACCAAAACCTGAACCAAAAATATCACCAAAAATATCGCCTGAACCAAATCCAGTACTAAAGCTTTCAAAAAAACTCTTGAATATATCTTCAGAATCGCCAAAAGAATATGAATTTGGATCAAATGCATTGTGTCCAAATCTATCATATTTAGCCCTTTTATCACTGTCTGATAAAATTTCGTATGCTTCCGATACTTCTTTAAATTTTTCTTCAGCATCTGCTGCGCTATTTCTATCAGGATGATACTGCATTGCAAGTTTTCGATATGCTGACTTAATTTCTTTTTCTGTAGCGTTTTTAGATACACCTAAAATTTCATAATAATCTTTTTTGTTTGCCATAATATATCAATTTTAGCACATTTTTAATTAGAGTGCTATTTTTTTAAATCATTGTATTTTAATATAGCTATTCGATTTTTTTTGTTAATATCTTTTTTAATTATTACATTAGGAAAATTGTTAATTAATCAGTCCTTTGAATACTCATTGATCTCAAAAATCAAGTAGCCATTTTCATTTAGAAAATCACTTGCCAGCTCTGTTATTTTTTTATAGAAAAATAAACCGTTATCTTTGGCATACAATGCTTTCTTAGGTTCCCATTTTAATGATTTTGCAAATTTGTGGTTTTTATTTAAATAAGGAGGATTGGAAATTATTAGATCATATCTTTCATTAAGATTAGTAAATAAATTACTTCTAATTGTTTTACAATTATTCAAATTATTTATTTTTATATTTAATTTTGTTTGCTTGATAGCTTGTTTTGATATATCTGATAATGTTACACTACATCCAATGTTTTTAGCTATTGCAAGACCTATAAAACCACTTCCACAGCATAAATCCAAAACATTAGAATATTTGTTTATGTAGTTATAAGATTCAATAATTAATTCTTCAGTTTCATATCTTGGTATTAGCACATTATATCTAATGTCAATATGGACATTTTGCATTGTCTGATAGCCAATTATTTTTTGCACAGGATAATCTTTTTTTAATAATTTCAGTTCTTTTTTAGAAATAAAAAGAGGCTGCCCATACCTTCTTTTTTCTTGTAGCAATACCTCTTTTTCAATCATTATAAACCTGCCTCTTGAATTTTTTTAGCTTTTTCATCAGCGATTAAAGCTTCGGTAATTTTATCAAGTTCACCTTCCATAATTATTTTAAGTGAAGTAGAAAAACCTATACGATGATCGGTAACACGATCCTGAGGGTAGTTATAAGTTCTAATTTTTTCGCTTCTATCTCCAGTGCCGGCCATTTTTCTAAGTCCGCTTTCTTCTTCCTCTCTTTTTTGAATTTCAATTTCATATAATCTACTTTTTAAAACTTTAAGAGCAGTTTCACGATTTTGGATTTGACTTCTCTCATCTTGAGAAGTAACAACAATTCCTGTTGGTTTGTGAGTTATTCTAACTGCTGAATCAGTGGTATTTACGGATTGCCCACCGGCACCTGAAGATCTAAATACATCAACTTCGATATCTTCTGGTTTTATTACAATATTAACATCATCATCAACTTCAGGTAAAACAGTAACAGTAGCAGTTGAAGTATGAACACGACCTTGTGTTTCTGTTTGTGGTACACGTTGTACTCTATGAACTCCACGTTCAAATTTCATTTTTGAAAAAACTTTTTCGCCTTTGATACTAAAAACAATTTGACTATAACCACCAGCAGACCCATAAGTGTAATCAATTACTTTAATTTTGAAATCTTTGTTTTCACAATATTTTTGATACATCTTAAAAAGATCTCCAGAAAATATATTAGCTTCATCGCCACCAGCTGCCCCTCTAATTTCTACAATAACATCACGTTTGTCGTTTTCATCAACTGGTAATAATAGTTCTTTGATTTTTTCTTCCCAATCATTCATTTTTTGAATTTGATTATCAAGGTCATTTTTAGCTAATTCAATTAATTCATGATCTTTTTCATTTGCTAATATATCTTTCGAAAGTAAATGTAATTCTTCGATTTCTAAATACTGCTTAAAAGCACTGTAAATATCTTCAAGCGAAGATTTTTCTTTAGAAATTTTTGTATATTGTTTTATATCATTATATATTTCTGGGTCATTTAATTTCTTTTCTAATTCCTGATATTGTTTTGATATCGAAATTAGTGATTCTCGCATTGTTTTTTCCATGTATATAAGTATATTTTAATTCCCAAAAAAATATAAAAAATAATGTAATTTTTAATATAATATTAAACATGCCGTCATAGCTCAGGGGCAGAGCACTTCCATGGTAAGGAAGGGGTCGCTGGTTCAATTCCAGTTGACGGCACCATTTATTTTACAAATACCAAACTTAGCTAGCCTAAGTTTTTTATTTTGCTTAATTATTGCAATAAAAATAAAGAACAGAAATACTGTTCTTTATGATCAAAATGATATGGCACGGGTAGCAAGACTCGAACTCACAACACACGGGGTTGAAGCCCGTTGTTCTACCATTGAACTATACCCGTACAATGATACGTTAAGTATTTTACCTTATTTTTTTTCATTATTTTGTTTTTGGTCAATTATCTTAACGATATCATCTAGAGTTTTTAGTTTAATTAATTCTTCATCGCTAATTTCTATTTTTAGCTTTGTTTCTAGATCAGAAATTAAAATTACCAAGTCTAAACTATCAATTCCTAGTTCCTTGATATTTGTGTTTAAATCAAAATTATTTTTGGTGTATTTTTTAATTTCTTTAAATAATATATCTTTTGAATTCATAGAATATATTATAACTTATTTGTATTAATCTTATAAGTCACTACACTTTTTTCTTTTTGATTATTTCATTTGAATGTAATTAATAAATTTTGGTCATCTAATTGTTTATAAGCATATTTTACAACACCGTCACTAACAAGCATTCTGTTAAGAACATCTTTAATTATATAAACAATCATATCTTCATCGATTCATGCTTGTCCATTGCGGTAATTTAGTTTATCATAATAATCACTACTTTGTATTTGTGGAAATATTTTTTTTCAATCTACATCTTTAGCGTTTAATTCATTATTTTCTTCTTCGTTATTATTAGTATCTTTGTCATTTTCTTCTAATTCATTTTTTTCATTTTGAGATTTATTGATATCTTTAGATTCATTTGATTTCTTATCAAGTGTTTTTTTATTGGCTTTTTGTTGCATAATTGCAAAAGCTGAAGTAGCTGCAATTGAAGCTGATAAAATTACACCAACACTTGATCATATGAGTATTTTTTTAGTTCTTTCCTTCATTATTTATTACCCATTCTTTCTATTTCTTCTAAACTATTGGCCGATTTTATAATGTTTGAGAAATTTTTATATTTAATTGTGTGTCATTTTTCATCTGTCAATCATCCCTTAATGGATTTAGTGTTCATTTTTATTAGTCCTTCATTAAGACCAAAAAATGGCTTTATGATGTTTTGAATATATACTAATTTAAAGTTTTTAAGATTTTTACCAATATCAAAGCTTAATGTATAGCCAAAATCACCCTTTAAATTAAGTGGTATTAATATCCCTTGCCTTGCTTTTGAGCTATTGTTTTGAATAATGACTGAATTTGTGTATTTATCATAACGAGAATATGAATCAATCATTACTGTCATTTTGCCAAAATCCTTAACGTGTAGTTTTGTTTCATATTTAGCTTTTTCATTATCAATCAAAACTAATGGTGCAACTTTGAAATCATATATATCTGAATTATTTAGTTCTTCTATTGAATTATCACTGGTATTTGTTTTATAAATTTTGATATCAAAAATTTCATCATTATGTTTACCCTGAATCAATTTTTTAGGACTAAATTCAATGTTTACATATTTAGTGTTGATGTCATGATATACAACATGACTATTAATGCGATCTGGCAATGTATTTATTTCGATTTCATTTAAAAATCTAACGACAGCTTTTTCATTGGTTACAATTTCATTAGGCTTTTTATTGGCTTTAATTCAATAAGTAAATCTTTTTGTTTGATATCATCGACCATTAACCAAGTAATGTATTTCAAAATTCATATTATTTATATCTTCAAAATCCATTTTTTTGCTAGCGTTAGCATTATTATAAGTGAGTTCTATTTTTCCAGTTTTTTCATTAAAAGCTGGTTTTAGTTCAATGCTAGCATTATTTAAAAAAGCATCAATTTTAATTCTTTGAATTTCACTAAGATTATTAATGTGTTCGAATGTGATAATAAAATTATCATCCTTAATAATGCGGCGAATTTTTAAATTGGTTACTTCATTAACGGTGAGTCAATTGTCTAAATAATTTTTTCTTTTTGAAGTTATTATAAACTCTTCTCCTCAATTTTTAATAACTTCAGATTTCTTGTTTTCATTGTAATTTTGATTAAGTGAAATGTACATAATCAATAAATAGGTTAACTAAATAATTTAGTTTCTTGTAATATGAATTTTTAGATCAATTATCTAGATATCAATATGGGTTAGGTTCTTTGTGAATAAAGTTTTCATAAAAAATTTTTCTATAATCCTCATCAAGAGAATCAATAAAGTAATCTAATTTTGATTTATGTTTATTGTTTTCCTTAAATAAAAATTTACAGTTCTTAAGTCTATCAATTAAACAGTATTTGGCAATAAAATCTTTTTTTCTTTGCAAGCACATGTTTTTTAAAATCATTATTTTTTGTTCATTCATTTTTCCTCCCAATTCTTATTTAATATAAAAAATAAGAGAAATGAATTTTAATGGTACTAATTTGAGGACAATATTTATATATAAATATTAGTTTTTTAAAAGTTTTAGTTCAGTAGCATTTTTTTTGTATAAAATAAAACTAAAAAACGCTAAATTATCTATAAAATTTAGTTATTAGGAATTTAGAATTATGGAAGAAAAACTAAAAGTTCAAAAAATAATTTCAGATTATGGTTATTGTTCAAGAAGAGAGGCTGAAAAACTTATTATAGAATCGAGAGTGTTAGTTAATGGTGCTCTAGCTTCTATAGGCCAAAGAGTTAGCTTAGATGATGAAATTAGAATTGATAATAAAGTAATCAGTAATAAAACTTCGAAATTTTATATTTTGCTTAATAAACCACAAAACACTATTTGCACACTTAAAGATCCTCAAGGCAGAAAAACAATTTATGAATGAATTAATATAAATAAATATTGCTATTCTATAGGACGCCTAGATTACAATACAACAGGAGTTATAATAATAACTAATGATGGTGATTTTGCTAATATATTAGCTCATCCTTCTTCAGAAATTGAACGTGAATACATTGTTACACTTGAAAAGCCCTTATCTGACAAAGAATTAAATTATTTAAATTCAAATTTTGTAAAACTAAATGGTGTTTTTTCAAAACAGAAAGTTACAAAAATCAAGGATTTAGTTTATTCAATTAAATTAAATGAAGGTAGAAATCATCATGTTAAAAATCTATTTTTATTGGTAAATAATTATGTAAAAAAATTACATCGTAAAAGATATGGTATTTTAGATGATACAAACCTTAAAATTGGCGAATTTAGAGAAATTAAATCTAGTGAAATAGAACAGTTTAAAAAAGAGACTAAAAAAATTAGGCAACCCTAATTTTTTTTGCTTATTATACTTTTAATAGTTTTATCAACTAAATTAAAATCAGATTTTAATTTGTTATTTGAATTATTAATATTTAAATTAAATCTAGCGTATTTCATTCAACCTTCGCCAATATCTTTGCTAAAAGTAATGGCGAATTTTTTATTATATGAAAGTTTATCTAAATTTTCTTCATTAGAAATAGAAATTAAATTTAGATTATTTTTTTCAGCAATTTTATGAGCTAATTTCATATCTGAACCCTTAGCTAATAATGTAAATTCTGAATTATTTTTTAGTACATAATATGCACCTGAAATAAAGCTTTGTTTTGAAGTGTTTTCACAAATTCAACTACTTGCAAAATTACTAATAATCACGACTGGCCCGCTGGCTTTATTTAAATAATATTCAATGGCACCTAATAGTTCATATAAATTAGATGGATATAATATTGTTAGTCTTTCGATTGAATTTAGAATACTAATTTGTTCTTCAGGTTGATATGAAACTTTTGAACTCTTAGCACTATTTATATCATTATCTAGTAAATATAAAATTTTTAGATTGTCATCAACAGCTTTTCTAATTCCAC
Organism: Mycoplasma enhydrae; assembly: GCF_025779955.1. Taxonomy (NCBI): domain Bacteria; kingdom Bacillati; phylum Mycoplasmatota; class Mollicutes; order Mycoplasmatales; family Mycoplasmataceae; genus Mycoplasma; species Mycoplasma enhydrae. The sequence continues at coordinate 56,600 of NZ_JAOXHI010000002.1, read as the reverse complement.
TAATAAATAAATCAGCTTGAAGAAGGTTATTTATAATAAATGGCTTGAAATTAGAATGCAACCTAATTGCGTTTGCAATTAAAGCTGCTGCCATTCTTTTAGGTCCATATAATAAACTTCTTCCTTCTTGATTATTATTAGCAAAAACACCATTTGAAGATTTTATTTTAAAAAGAGTTTTTAGAGTTGAAGATAAGGCAAATGTATTTTTATACTTATCAAAGATATTATTCATTATTGTAAACAAGTTTGTATCGATGTCACAACCACTTGAAAGAAAATTGTCATTTATATTTTCTTTAAGCTCTTCATTTAAAAAATTAAGTAACTGATCTGAGGGAGTTCATTTTTTAAAAATATTGTTATTTCTTTTTTTAACTTTAGCATACGAAGAAACAACTTCTGAATAAACATCAAAAAAATCATTTTTCTTAAAGTTTAATGTTTCTTTAAATTCATCAATTTCTTCAAAACTTAAAATTTTGTTTTTAACTGAGAAGTTTTCAAGAATATTTAAATTCAGTTCTCCCAAAGTTGTTTTAATTTCAATAAAATTAGGTTTCTTAGATTTTTTAGCATCACCAATAGCGCTTGAAATTGATTTATAATTAGCTCCTTTAATTCGATGAAATTTAAAACCTAATGCTTCATATTTTTTTCTAATATCAACATTACTTTTTTTGTTTTCTTCCGAATCACTTAATAATGAATTTGAATCATATAAAACAATTAGTTTATTTAAATTAAGATTACCAGCTAATTCAAGTGCTTCATAAGCTAAACCTGTTTCTAAATCCTTACTTGATACAAATACATATGTATAGTGAGATATTTCTTTAAAACTAGCTGATAAATTAGCTTCTGCAATTGCAAAACCTACTGCTTCGGCAATACCTTGACCTGCACAACCTGAAGAAACTTCGATTCCCAAAGCATTATTCTTTTTTAAGTGATGAGCTAATTTACAAGAAGGCTTATTTATATTTTGTAATTCTTCTTTGGTAATTAAACCCAATAAATATAAAACTGAATAATATGTAGAAATAGCATTTGCATCACTTAAAACAAATCTATCTCTATTTATTCATTGAGGATTTTCAAAATCAAATTTGTAATGAAAAGCAAATAAAGTATGAAAAATCTTGGCAGCACTTATATTAATAGGAATATTTCCAACTTTTGCATTAGCAATTTGAGCCAGAGCATTAATTTTAATATTGTCTATGGCTATTTCATTTATTTTTTTAGTTCTAAACATTTTGAACACCTTCAAAAACTAAGTTAATGTTTGTTGGTTTAACATTAATTAGCGAATATATTCTTTGTTCAATCATAAATATTAATTGTTTTGTTTGAAACGAAAGAACATTATCTTTTTTTAATTTGTAATTTATAAAAATTTCAACATTATTTTTTGAAGCATTAACAACAATTTGAGGAGCAGATGTTAATATAATATTATTTCTACTTTCAAACACTTGCTCAATTGTTTTTTTAATTGTTTTAATTTCAACCTTAAAGTCAAAATTCATTTTTGTATTAACTAATATACAATCACTCATATTAAGCTCTTCCTACGTATTTTCCTGTTTCTGTTGATATTGAAATCATTTCACCTTCTTTAATAAATAAAGGTGTTTCTAGTACATATCCTGTTTCTACAGTGACTTTCTTTTGGGCTGCTTGAGCTGTGTTACCCCTAACTGCATCTGGAGCTTCTGTAACCAATAATGAAACATTAGCAGGTAATTCGATATCTAACACTTCTGCTTCATATTTTCTAACAACAACTTTCATACCTTCTTTTAAAAAGTTAAGTTCTCATTCAATACTTGCCAAAGGAACTTCAGTTTGTTCAAAAGTTTCCTGGTCCATTAAAACAATAGCCTCTCCTGAATTATATAAATAGTCCATAGCTATTTTATCAATCATTGCTTTTTCAACTTTATCTCCACCAGTAAAAGATTTAATAGTAGTTGAACCTGTTCTTAAATCTTTAGCTTTAACTTTAACGTTAGCTTGTCCTCTTCCTTGTTTAGAATGTTGTGCTTCTAAAACCACATAAATATTACCCTCTAGTTTAAAAGTAACACCAGATTTTAAATCATTTACATTAATCATGTTGTAATTCCTCTCTTTAAAGTTTTTAATTTTTAAATTATAAAAAATTATAAATAAAATAAATATTATTTATTCATTTAATAAAAATATAAAATTATAAGTATGCATAAGTGGTCAAATATAAAACTAAATGATGAAGAAAAATCTTTTTACAATAAATTAATTGTAAAAATTCAAAAGTGAATAATCAAAAAACTAAAAGAAGCAAATAGCATTGGTGTTGTTATAGGCGTTTCAGGTGGTGTAGATAGCGCTGCACTTTCTATCATTGCTAAAAGAATATTGGGTTCGAAAGCATTTTTATACTATTTAGAAACTGATGTTGATAATGAAACAAGGAAACATGTTTTTGAATTAAATAACATAGTTAAGGACATTCAATTTATTAATTTAAAAGAAGAATTTGAATTACTCTCAAAGAAAATAGAAGTAAAAAATGATTATGTTAAAGCGAACTTAAAATCTAGATTATTTATGAGTGTTTTGTATGCCAAAGCACAAGAAAATAACTCTTTGGTTTTAGGAACTGATAATTATGATGAATACTATTTGGGTTATTTTACAAAATGAGGTGATGGAGGCTGCGATTTATTGCCTTTTGCTAATTTATTAAAGAGTGATATTTACAAAATGGCTCATTTGTTAAGTGTTCCAGGTGAAATAATCAAAAAACAACCTAGTGCTAATTTAGTTAACACTAAATCAGATGAAGAAGAATTAGGTTTTAGTTATGAAGAATTTGAAAAATATCTCACAAATGAGACACTAGTTTCAAAACAAAAAGCTTTAAAAATTAGGAATATACATCTAAAAACTGCACACAAAAGAAATTCAATTCCAAAAGGACCTAAAAAATAGCACTATTTGTTATGCAAAATAGGGCATTTTTTATAAGTTTTTTACTTTTCAGTCGTCATAATATAAATCTTCTTGTTCGGTAGTTAAATTTATATTATTGACATGTAACTTAATTAAAGCATCTCTAGAATTAAATAATCTTTTAGTAAAAGAATCTTGATATTCTATGTATTTAAAATCATCAATTAAATTTTGTTTAACTAAGAAATCCATTTTGAATGCACCTTCATGTACTAATGGTAGATGATAACCATACATATCAGAATTATTTGCTGTTATAAACTCTTTCTTTTCTTTATTTCAAATAATAGGGTTATTAATGTAATATTCAATCTTTTGTTTATATTTATTAATTCTAGTAAATGAACTATAAAGTTTATACTGTTTAGTACTTAATGAATCTTTAATGTTTAGTGTATCTGCAAATTCAAAAAAATAACGTCTATCTGGCTTGAAGTATTTATTTGGACTACTTAATTCAATTTCTTGTTCAAATACCTTATGTAATGGTTCATTTTGTTTTAAAGTATTAAATTTTAGACGATAATTTAATCTGTTAATATAAGCTGTATTATTTCTTAAAGGATTTGAAGTGGAAACCGAAGATCTTCTAACATTTAAATTAATAGATTCCATAAAATTCAAACCTATATTTTTATCTCTTACATTTAAATATGTAAAATTTTTCTTTTCTGTCTTAATATCAAATAATATTTTAAATGCGAAATGTCAAATTCTTTCTCTTTGCCAATGACTATAAAATTGAAATTCTAAACTTTTTAAATCACTAAAATCAATATTTGTTCCATTTTCATATTTATCAAATTGAAATCTAGTAAGTCCACCATCATCTTCTAATTTTTCAACTTTAATTTTTTTATCATTCAATAAAACCCTTTTTGTTTTTGGTAAGTGATAAAGATGCTTAGGCATTCTTACATGAAAAACTCACCTATTGCTTTGCAGTTCTCTTAAAATGTTTATATCCACACTTGAAGAACCAAGTTTACTATTGTCAACTATTTTACGCCTAAAATATATAGGCTCAATTTTAATTGCTACATCTTCCTTATATGTTTCAAATTTTTTATTATCAATTTTTGAAACTTGTTGAATATCATTGTATAAAAACATTTTACCTCCTAACAGTCTTTATGACCTAATAAAAGTACACCAGAAAGAGGATTAAAATATGTTTTTAAAGCACTAAAAAAATCGTTATTTATATATAAATAAAATAATTTAAAGTCCCATTAATTAATAAGACATTTTTATTTGTAAAACAAAATCAAAACTATTTACATGACAATGTAAATATTTGATTATTTAATTCAGTTTTAGATGTTATTTATTCAAAAAAACACCACTTGAGGATTTTTTCAATGAATTTAATTTTTCTATAAAAAGTTGATTTTGAAATATTAAAAGTTTTTCAAGAAATATTACTTAAATTTCTTTTAAATATAATAGTTAATAAAATTGATTTATCGATAGATTGTAAATTGTTGATTGCATTTAATAATAGTGTTTTATAGTTTTTATCAATAATCTCTTTTTGCTTTTTTAGGTCTTTAAAGTTTGACATTTTTATTGAAAATTCTTTTTCTAATTCACTGTTGTTATTTCTTAAGTCTTTAGCTTTAATTTGCTGATCCGTTAAGTTTTTAGGTCTATTACCAAGACATCCTTGTAAGACCGAGCTAACAAAAGGTCTTAGAGATATTAATTCTTTATACTTTCTACTAGCCATATTTTTTTCCTCTTTTTCATTTTATGAATATTTCTAGACAAAAAAGATTTTATGAGACTTTGAAAGTAGTTTATATATTAATATATAAACAATTAGTTAGTGTTTCATTAAAATTAAAAAATTGCTAAAAAAAGCAGCCTTAAAAAAGGCCACTATTATCTATAGATATTTATCTGGGTGCAATTTTTTCATTTTTTTAATAAATTCTTCTTTGTCTAATGAACCATATTTATTCATGAGTTCAACACATTCATTGTATTCTTTAAGGGCTCACTCGATACCTTCAAATCCTGTAACATCAGTAATATTAGGGCCTTTAAAGAACTTATAATTTTTAAAGAATATTTCAATTGATTTTAATCACATTTTGTCAATATCATCAAGACTTTTAATATGTTCTAAACGATAATCATCAGCATGAACAGCAATTAATTTGGTATCAGTTTCTCCAGAATCAATCATTTTCATTGCACCTATTATTCTCGCTTCTACTAATGTTCCAGGCATAAATTGTTCAGGTGAATAAACCAAGACGTCTAATTCATCACCATCTCAATCTAATGCTTCTGATAAATATCCATAGTTAGCAGGGTATTTAAAACCCCCTCTTAATATTCTATCTACTTTAATTTTTCCTGTTTTTCTATCATATTCATATTTAATACTAGAATTCATAGGAATTTCAATGTTTACTAATATATTTTTCATATTTTAATTTTACCAATTTTTATTTTTTCTCAATAATTTCATCAGTTTTTCATTTTCTTAATCACGATATTTTTTGTTGTCTTATAGTTAATTTTGGAGGAAGAGAAAATGACAATTTATTTATATGGAAAAATCGTACACGTTAATACAAATTACCTTATTTTAGACCACAATGGAACAGGAGAATTAATTTATACACCAAAAATTGAAAGATTTAAGAGTGGAGAAAATAAAAAAATATTTATTTCTCAAATAGTTAATGAATATTCAAAAGTTACATATGGCTTTGAGAGTTTTAAAGAAATGGTGGTTTTTGAAGATTTAATTAGTTTACAAGGTTTAGGACCTAAAACAGCTATTTCAATATTAAATGTAGGTTGAGAAAATGTTATTCATTATGTTGCTAATGAAAATAGAGAAGCATTAACTCAAATACCATATGTTTCTAATCGAATTGCTAATGCAATCATCTTAACTTTCAAAGATAAATACATTAAATTTATTGCTAAAATGCCAGAAGAAGATTTGGCTAAATTTAACAATAAAACTAAGCAAAATTCTCATTTAAAAGAATTTGAAGAAACAATGAAAATGTTAGGTTTTAAGAGTAGTCAAATTAAATTGGCTTTAGATAATATGGAATTAAGTTCTGACATTGAAGAATCAGTTGAAAATGCTATAAAAATTATTAGCCAAAAACAAAATGAAGCAAGAGTATAGAGTTAAGAGCTTTGAAGATTTTATTGGTCAAAATAAAATTACATCAACTTTAAAAATAATGATAAATTCTTCAATGGTTCAAAACAAAGCAATTGATCATATTTTGTTTTATGGACCTCCAGGATTGGGCAAAACGACTTTAGCTCAAATAATTGCTAATGAAACCAAAGCTAAAATTGTTTATGTACAAGGGCCATTAATTCAAAAAAGAAGCGATATACTAACAATATTTTCATCATTACAAGAAAATGACATTTTATTTATTGATGAAATTCATGGCATTAACAAAAACGTTGAAGAATTGTTGTATTCAGCAATCGAAGATTATGTAATTGATTTACCTATTGGTGTTGAAGGTGATACTAAAATAATGCGCCTGAATTTAAAAAGGTTTTCATTAATAGGAGCGACCACTAAATATAATTTAATTTCAAATCCACTAAAGGATAGATTTGGTTATATTGGTAAACTACAATCATATACAATTGATGATATTAAAAAAATTATTAAAAATTCAGCAAAAAGAAATGATATTGCTATCAATTCAGAAGCAATATGTCTAATAGCTAAAAATTGCAGATTTACACCTAGAATAGCTAATAATTTATTAAAAAGAGTGCATGATTTTGCGATTTTTAATAATGCTGTTGAAATTAATGAAAATATTGTTAATCAAACATTTAATTATCTTGAAGTTTATCCGGGAGGTCTAAATGTTCCTCAAATTGAGTATTTAAATGCTTTAAAAAAAGTTTTTAATAAAAAAAGTGCTTCATTAGACGCTTTAAGTTCAATAATTAAAGATGATAGAATGACAATTGTTAATGAATTAGAACCCTCTTTGTTAGTAAAAAAAATTATCGAAAAAAGTCCTAGAGGAAGAAAAATAACTGAAGCAGGTTTAAATTATTTAAATGGTCTTGAAGATAAAAAAAGTTTCTAAAAACTAGCGATTATATATTTTTAAATATATTGCTATTTAAATTCAAAAATTTTAATATAATTTTAACCATGAATAAAAAAATAAGAATTAGTCCAGCTTTAAAATGAGCTTTTAGTATTTTTATAATTTTTGCTATGCTTATTTCTTTAATTTTTGGTTCAATATTTTATTTAGGGCCAAATATTAAAAAAAGTAATATTGTAAATAACCAGATTGTGGGCTCAAAAGTAACCCTTAGAATCGATGAGGATAAAAATTTAGTTAGTCCAAAGGAAAAATTACAACCAAGTCAAATAGCAAATATAGTTAAAAATTATCTACAAGAAAAAAATGATAAGCTAACATCAAACTTTGATGTTGGTTTGTTATCTAGTGATTTATTAGAAGTGAAGAGTTTATTAGCTACAAATGATAAACTGCAACAAGAATTAATTTCTTCACTTACTAAAAAACCATATTTAACAATAACAGACCATAAAGGTCAACCCCTATTTTATAAAGGTCAATATCAAGGCCAAGGTGCTACAAGTCATGGACTAGATGAATTAATTGCTGAAGGTGCTCAAAACTTCAACATGGATTTAGATGCAAATCCTGCAATATCAAAAATTCCGCAAGGTTATGCAGACAGAATCCAAATTAAATTAAATGATTATGCTTGAGATCAATTTACAAGATTAGCTTTTGATTATTGACTAAAAAGTTTTCAACAAGGTCAAGGTGGTCCAACTCTTTCACAAAACAAAATTTATTTTTGATTAAATATTGATGAATTCATACATAATGCTCAAACCAATGACAAAGAAGGTTGAGAAAAAGCAGGAAAAAATCCTGTTAAATATGCTTATGTAAATAACAATCCTGATGTTGAAGAAAAAAAGGATAAAAAAGGTAATGTTATTAGCTCGATTGATCCTATTTTAAAAAATTCAATAACTGCACAAAAATATTTAATATCAGCAACTTCACCAATCTCTTTAATTTCTTCGCAAAAAAGAGACTCAGTGTTTTATTTAATTAATAATAGTCCAAATGGATATTCCAATAGTCAATTAGCTTCTTTAATTAACTTTTCATATACACCGTTTACATTGACTAAACAATTTTCTTATTATGAACTAAAACCAGTTTATAAATTTGATTCATTTGTCTTAGCAATAGTTATTTTATATACCACATTAGCACTATATCTAATAATTAAACATAGAATGATGGGTGCTATTTCATCAATTGCCATGGCATTTCTATTATTTGTATTCTTATCAATAATTACTGCCTTTGGATTAGCAATAAACTCATTAGTTGTTATTTCAATTATGTTAATCATGTTTGTGGCATTTAACATCATTGCTAAAAAACTTCAAATCTTTAGTAAAGAAATGTTAGAAGGCGCAAATCCTAACAAAGCAATTAATAGAGCTACCAAAAAAACTTTTATCTCTGGTTTAGATGTAGTTGCAATTATGGGTCTTGGTGCAATAATTACTTATTATCTAAATGTAAACCATTCTTCAACCATAGGTGCACTAGTTGGAATAGGTGTATTATTAATAGGTTTAATATTAATAGGTTTAAACACCATTGTTTTAAGAGCTTTGATACAAACTGAATCTTTTGATAAAAAAACGAATTGACTTTTAACTAAAAAAGTTCCTAAGTGCAAACTCTTAGCAAAAATTGAAGTTTTATTTAAAGCTAAATATTTTATTATTCCTGTAATTGTATTTTTAGTTGTGGGAATAATTGTATATGGTTCTTTTGCTATTAAAGAAAATCACGGTTTTGCTGGTTTAAATGTTAATTCAGAAATTTACAATAATCACATATATTCAATTGGTATTAATCTTAAAAATGAATCTAACTTAGAAACACATCAAAAAATATTACTTGATTTAAACAGTTATATAACTTCAAACCACCCTGAAGCATTAGTTAAATTAACCTTAAATAGTGAAAAAGGTTTTAATGAAATTATTGTTAATTCTAAAGTTAATTTAAATGATTTTATGGATACTAATTTAGTTGGTTACTTTAATTCTAAAGGTTACACCGATGTTGAACTAGTTAGAAGTGCAAATGTTTTAGGAGCAACTAACATAGGATATGCAATTGGTTGAAACACTTTATTACTAGTGCTTATTACAATAAGTAGTATTATTTATTTATCATTTAGATATTCATTTCAAGCAGCATTTATATTCTTTATTAAACAAATTTTACTAATTGGCATTTTACTTGCTTCATTTGCAATATTTAGAACCAAAATGAATGTTCAGGCTTATGATTCACTAGTATTAATTTCATTTATTAATATTTTTGATTCTGCAATTAATGCATCTAGAATTAAAGCGGAAACTAAAAAGGATTTAAATACAAAAAATTACATATACACACCAGAACAAGTTCATACTATTTTTAAGGTATTATTAACAGATACATTACCAATTCAAAGAATTAATATGTTAATAGCAATCGGCTTCATGATTTCTGCACCATTCTTGTTGGTAACAATATCATTTAGTGCAATCATGGCAATTGGTGTAGGTTTCATTGCATTGTGATATTTAAATTTATTCATAATGCCAAAAATATGAGAATCATTAACCAATTTAAAATATGCTAATAAGCTAAAAAGAATTCAAAATGATTTTTGAAATACAGAAAAAATTCAAGAACAAACATTTATTGGTATAAATGATTTTTCAATATAAATATAAAAATATTAAATTAAATTATGGAGGTAAAAGATGTTTAGTAGGCTAAAAGGTACAAAAGATATTTACAATAATGAAGCAAAAATTATCGATTTCATTCATAAATCTTTTGAAAAAGTTTCATGAAGATATAACTATAAGCATCTTGAAACTCCGATTATTGAAGATTATAATTTGTTTGTTAGAGCTACAGGTGAAACAAGCGATATTGTAACTAAAGAAATGTACGTTTTTAAAGATAATGGAAATCGTACTATTGCTTTGAGACCAGAAGGAACAGCTGCAGTCATTAGAGCTTATATCGAAAACAAAATTAATAATTTAGAAAATGCAAAATTATACTATTTTGGTCCCATGTTTAGATATGAAAGACCTCAAAAAGGTAGATATAGACAATTTATTCAAGGTGGAATTGAATTAATTGAACCTAAAAGTGTTTTGAGTAATTTTGAGATTATAAAATTGGCATATGATTTCTTACAAGAAATAAAAGTTGAAGACTTTGTACTAGAAATCAACAATTTAGGTAATTTTGAAACTAGAAATAACTACGTTAATAGTTTGAAAAAATATTTTTTGGAATATAAATCACAATTAAGTGAAACATCACAAATCAGACTTGAAAAAAATGTTTTGAGAATTTTAGACGATAAAGATGAAATTGAAAAAGATTTTGTAAAAAATGCTCCAAAACTAGTGGATTTTTTAAGTCAAAAAGAAAAAGATGATTATAAACAACTGTTGCAATTATTAGATAAAAACCAAATTAAATATGTTGAAAATCCTTATCTAGTTAGAGGATTAGATTATTATACTGATATAGTATTTGAATTTGTATCAACTTCAAAAGCTTTAGGATCAAAGTCGACCATCCTTGGTGGTGGAAGATATGATGGCATGATTAAGTCATTTGGAGGACCTGATATTGGTTCAATAGGTTTTGCTTTTGGCGTTGATAGACTTGTTGAAATCATTAATTATAATTTGGACAAATACGATAATTTAAAAGATAATCTAGAAATTTTAGCTGGTTATTTGAATGAAGATGAAAAAGATGAAATTATTAAAATAGTCTATGACTTGCGTAAAGAATTTAGTGTTGAATTTCAGAATTTTAAAATAAATATAAAACAACTTTTTAAGCTTAATTTTAAGCACAATCCTAAGATATTATTATTTAAGGAATTGAATTCAAAACCTAATTACATAAAACTAAAATCTAAGAATAAAGAACTTGAATTTGAATATACTGGTTTAGAAAGCTTTAAACAAAAAATAAAGGAAGTATTATAATGAAGCAAAATTATTGTTCTAAACTAAATATTAATAATATTGGTCAAGAAGTTGAATTATTTGGCTGAATTGCTAATAAAAGAAAATTTAAAGGCCAAATGTTTATTGATTTGAGAGATTCAAGTGGAATTGTACAATTGGTTTTTCAAAATATAGTCGATCCTTTATTAACCAAAGAAAGTTGTATAAAAATTAAAGGTTTGGTTCAAAAAAGACTTGAAGCTAATAGAGAATTAGAGTCAGGAGAAATTGAAATCTTAGTTGAAGAATATGAAATTTTAAATTCTTCAAAACAAATTCCTTTTGATATTAATGACAACCGTGACAATTCAGCTAATGAGGACTTGCGACTGGAATATAGATTTTTAGATATCAGAAATGCTAAAGTTCTACATAATTTGAAACTAAGACATAAACTTTTATTATTAATTAGAAACTTTTTTGATAAAGAAAATTTTATTGAAGTTGAAACACCAATTCTAGCTAAATCAACACCTGAAGGAGCAAGAGATTATTTAGTTCCAACAAGACGAAAAGGTAAGTTTTTTGCCCTACCACAATCGCCTCAATTATTTAAACAATTATTAATGGCAGGAGGACTTGAAAAATACTTTCAATTAGCTAGAGTTTTTAGAGATGAAGATCTAAGAAAAGATAGACAGCCCGAATTTACACAATTGGATATTGAGATGTCTTTTGCTAATCAAGAAGATATATTCAAAATATGTGAAGATATGTGAGTATATGTTTTAAATGAATTAGGTTATAAAATTGAAAACAACTTTCCTCGCATGGATTTTGATTATGCAATGAAACACTATGGAAATGACAAGCCAGATACGCGTTATGAATATTTAATTGAAGATTATTCAGCTGAATTTAGTTCAAAGTTCAAAAAGAAATATGTTAAAGCAATTATATTTGATCGTGATGTAACTGAACACATCAAAATAATTAATGAAACATTTAAGAAAAATAATGGAGATTTCTTTGAAATTTTAGACTTAAGTTTTCCTAAATGTGATTTTAGTAATCATCTATCAAGTATTTGTAAATCAAAAACTTCAAAATTTGGTCTTGTATCAGCTTCTGATGATGAAGAAGATGCTTTAAAATCATTAGGTGCAATTAGAACATTATTAAATGAAATTTATAATTTGGCCGATCCTAATAAATTAAATTTTATTTGAATTGTAAATTGACCTATGTTTGAATATGATAAAGAAAACCAAACTTATGCACCAGCACACCACCCATTTACACAATTTGAAGAAAATACACTTAAATATCTAGATTCAAAAGAATACTCAAAAGTTAAGGCTAAATCTTATGACCTTGTTTTAAATGGCTTTGAATTAGGATCTGGCTCAATTAGAATTTATGATTTAAAAACACAAAGAAAAATGTTTGATATACTAAATATGTCAGAAAAGGAGCAAAATTCAAGATTTGGATTTTTCCTAAAATCATTTGAATATGGTCTTCCTCCACATTGTGGCATAGCATTTGGAATTGAAAGAGTTTTAATGATATTAACAAAATCTTCTTCAATTCGAGATGTTATTGCGTTTCCAAAAAATGCAAAAGGTGTAGATTTATTAACTTCAGCACCTTCAGAAGTAACTAAAGAACAATTATTTGAATACGGATTAGAAATTAAAAAACAAGGAGATAAAAATGAGTAGTGCCGGTTTATGAGTATTAGTATCTATAACAATATTTATTTCTTTAGCAATTGTGGGTATTTCATTTATGATGGCTCCAGATTCAAATAGTTTTAGTGGTGCCTTAGTTGGAAGCAATGACCTTGATTTATTTAAAGTATCAAAAGAACGTGGAATTAAAAAGGTTTTAAAATGATCTATGATTTCTTTGGGAGTGTTGTTATTTGTATTTGCAATTGTATTAAGAGTGCTTATACAAAGAGGCTAACAAATGAAATTTCAAAATAATAAAAGAAAAAGTTTAGACTCTGAAAGCGTTTTGAAGTTTATTCAAAATCACAAATCAGGTCTAAATTTTTTACAAATTGCCAAAAAATTACAAATACATCATTCACAAAATTATGAGCTATCAACACTTCTAAAAATTCTTGTTCAAGAAAATAAAATTGATATAAATAAAGAAGATAAATACTTCCCTCTTTATTTTCTTAGTGAATTAGAAACAAGAATTTCGATTACTAATAAACGCCTAGGTTTTATTGATTTTGAAGACCAAAGAAATAATGAACTTAAATCAGCAATATTGTTTCCATTTCAAATCAAAAATATATTAGATGGTGATTTAGTGATAGCACAAATTTTTGCATATTATAATGAAGAAAATCAAGAATTATATCGAGCTAAAATTGTTAAATTAATAGAACACAAAATTAAAACAATTACTGGTTCTTGAATAAAGAATGAATATTCTAAATATAATTTTGTAGCTTCGAATGAAAAATCCTCAGCTAGAGTGGAAATTTTAAATTGAATGCAAATTCCTAAGAATATAACTGAAGATCAAATTATTAAATTAAAAGTTTTAGAACCAAATGATAAAGCAGTAATAGCTAAGTATGAAGATATATTAACAACAAAAAGTGATTTTGAATATCCATTTAAAAAAATATTAGCCGAAAATGAAATTGACACTTCATTTAACCAAGAAACTCTAGTTGAAGCATTTGAATTGCCTAAAGAAGTTAGTGCGACAGAGATTAGCAATAGACGTGATTTAAGAAATATATTAACAGTTACTATTGATGGTCTTGATACAAAAGATTTTGATGATGCAATTTCTTGTTTTAAATTACCAAATGGTAATACAAAACTATTTATTCACATCGCTGATGTTTCGTATTATGTTCCTGAAGATAGTGCAATTGATAAAGAAGCGCTAAAAAGAGGAACAAGTATTTATCTACCAGACAAAGTTATTCCGATGTTGCCAACTGAACTATCAAATGGTATTTGTTCACTAAATCCTAATGTAGATAGAAATACCATTACTTTGGAATTAGAAATAAATCCTATAGGTCAAAATGTTAAACAAGAATTGTATGAAAGTGTTATTAATTCAGATTATCGACTTAATTACAAGGAAGTTAATGAATTTTATGATAAAAAAATATCATTGAAACCTGAAATTGAAAGTATGCTAAACATAGCTAGGGATATATCTAAACTTATTAGAAAAAATAAAATTGCTGAAGGATATGTGAATTTTGATATTAAAGAACCAAAAATTGTAATGGAAAATGGCTTTGTAAAAGACATTATCATTCGCGAAGAAGGCGAAAGTGAAAATATGATTGAAGATTTCATGGTTAGAGCAAATGAAACAGTGGCTTCCATGATGACAGAAAACAAAATTCCTTCAATTTATAGAATTCATGATAAACCATCTTCAGAGAAATTACTTGAATTACAAGAATTAATCAATTTTTCGGGTTTAAAACATATAAAAGTTCCTTATGATGGTGAGCCATTAAGTTTTGCTAAAATGGTAAATGAAATATCAAATAATACCTCTAGTGAATATATGAAAAATGCCTTTTTAAGAACAATGCAAAAGGCAATTTATTCTTCTGATAACATAGGACATTTTGGATTGGCTTCTGAACATTATTCTCATTTTACCTCGCCAATAAGAAGATATCCCGATTTGTTATTACACCGTATAATTAAGAAATATTTACTTAATAAAACTAAAGCTCAATTTAACATTAATGATTTTAGTGAGCTTAAATCTAAAATTTCAAGCATAGCAGCGTTAAATTCAGAATCTGAAAAAATAGCTATGACTATTGAAAGAGATATTGTAGATATAAGAAAAGCCGAATTCTTTAATAATTTAATTAATAAAGAATTTATTGCAACTTTAGTTTCGATTGAGAAATTTGGTATATTCTTTAATATTAATGAATATCAAACTAGTGTTTTAATTAGATTTGAAGACTTAAATGATTATGTACTAAAAGTATCTAATTTTGAAGCTAAGGGCCAACATTTAAATTTTAAAGTCGGTGATAATCGCAGAATTAAAATTGTAAGCATCGAACGTGAAAAAGGTAATATTAACGCTCAATTGTGTTAGTATTTCTTTTTTTATATCTTATAATTTAACTTATGTCAAAGTTAATAGTTAAAAATAAATTTGCCAAATCTGATTATGAAATTCACAGCACATATGAAGCCGGCATTTCATTACTAGGATGAGAGGTTAAGAGTTTAAGAGCAAAAAACGTAAAATTGGATAACGCTTTTTGTTCAATTAGTACTAAAAATGAACTTTGGCTAAATAATGCTCACATATCTCAGTATATGTTAGTAAAAGGTGATTTAGACCGTTCTCGAAAACTTTTAATGCACAAAAATGAAATTTTAAGAATGAAAAACACTTGTGATCGTTTATCGTTGATAATTATTCCGATTTCTTTGTATTGAATTAATAACAATATAAAGATTGAAATAGCCTTAGCTAAAAAGTTAAGGAAATATGACAAACGTGAAAAAATTAAACAAGAAGACTTGAAAAGAAATTTGAAGACATTATATTAATACAAACGGGGGTGTAATGGCTTCGACAGGCACTCGAATGCTTTTGTAGCAGTGGTTTTGTAGACCATAATACTTTCTAGGCTTTTTAAATGCAAACTTAGAAAACAAAAAACAAGAAGAATTCATGATGACAAATGTTATGATGAATCACTCAAACCCAGTTTACGCTTAATTTGTAATTGGTCAAACCCTTGATTAGCCCGGTTGAGGAATGTTTGTTAGAGGGCTTTGATTTAGTGACTTTTTAGTTTATAGCTAAATGACAACGCAAACTAAAACTTGTTATGATTTTTGTTTATTTTAAAGTAGCAAGTTAATCAAAAATAAACTAAACTGTAGAATCAAATTCACTAGAGTGTGTGGACCGGGGTTCGATTCCCCGCATCTCCACCAAATGATAAATCGCCAAATTGGTACTTAGAAAGTGCCAATATTTTTATTTTTAGCAAACCGAAATAAGGACCAAATAATTTTTTAATTCGTTAATTAATCATTGAATAAGGTCAGATTAAATCTTTATATAATTGTTTTTTTAAAAAACAATCTTATTTTCTAAGAAAAACGGACAATTAACTTATAATTTATTTAATAAGTTTCAAATTAGTAATAATGGAGGCAATTTGTGGCAGTCAGATTAATAGTTAACCACCCCGATGGTTGAGCAGTAAAAAACCCAAAAGGTAAGAAAGCAATTAGAATTTTTAAAACTCAAAAAGAAGCAATAGATTATGCTAGATCACTAAAAGATACAACAGGCACCAATGTACAAAGCAGAAAAGGTGCATTTAGAAAAGCATAATTTAAATGTATAAGATTTTAGATGGAAAAAAGACTTCTGAAAAGCTAAAAAATAGGATTAGAGATGAACTTAAAAAATTGGCATTAAATAATATGCCAATTTTGGGCATTCTACAAGTTGGTGATTTGGAAGAATCTAATATTTATATTAAGCATAAACTAAAAGCAGCACATGAACTAGGTATAAGCACAGAGTTTATAAAATTATCTAAACGTTCAACTCAAGTCGAAATTATTGAAGCTATTCAAAAACTTAATGAAATAACAACAGGTTTTATAGTCCAATTACCTATGGACGCATCAAATAAAATTGATGTTGATGAAATACTTAATAAAATTCCTCAAATTAAAGACATAGATGGTTTAAATGAT
Organism: Mycoplasma enhydrae; assembly: GCF_025779955.1. Lineage (NCBI taxonomy): Bacteria > Bacillati > Mycoplasmatota > Mollicutes > Mycoplasmatales > Mycoplasmataceae > Mycoplasma > Mycoplasma enhydrae. The sequence continues at coordinate 39,779 of NZ_JAOXHI010000002.1, read as the reverse complement.
GCAAATCAATCATCTAATTACATCTCTCAAATTGAATCATTTCTTCCTGCTACAGACTTAGGCATATTACTTTTATTAAAAGAATATAATATTGAATTTAAAAATAAAACTATAGGAATAGTTGGTCAAAGCAAAATAGTAGGCAGGCCTTTAGCTAATTACTTTGAGCAATTAGGATTAATTGTTAATAGATATGATAAAAATACACCAAAAAACAATATGACTAATAATGATATAGTTATAGTTGCAACAGGCACTAGAAATTGTTTAAAAGACATTAATTTAAAAAACAATGTAATTTTAGTAGATGTCGGAATTCATCGAATAAATAATGATATTGTTGGCGATGTTGATATTAATAATATTAAAACACCTATTTCATATTTAAGTCCTGTACCTGGGGGAGTTGGCCCAATGACTATTATTGGACTAATACTAAATTTAATTAAGTCATATGACATTCAAAATAACAAGAATCTATATGAAAATATCTTAAGAAACTACAAAAAACAGTTTTAAAAAATTTGCTATTTATGATGGCAAATTATTTTATTACTTTTTATGATTTTAAAAGAAATTTTGCCAAAAATTAATTAAATTATTTTAGTTGTTTTTTTGTACAAAAATAGTACTTTATAACTTAAAGTTTAGTAAAATAATTTAAATAAATTTTAAATTAAGAAGGAGTAATATGATAATTGGCATAAGCGGCATGATAGCTGCCGGCAAAAGTTCGCTATCTAAAAAATTAAATGATTCATACCCAAACTCATTAATCTTGCATGAGTTTGATGAAAATGATGAAGTTTTTAATACTTTTTTAAAATGACTTTATGAAAAGAAACCTAATTTAACAATAGGTTTTCAAAGCTTTATAATCGAAAACCATAGCGCAAAATTTGACGAAATATATAAAGAATTACTTAAAAAACCAGATCGCAATAGACACTTATTTTTAGATCGTTTTTCAATTGAACACTATATATTTGCTAAACTGATATTAAAAGAAAAAGAACCTAAATATTTAGAAGCATATGATGCTTTATTTTCTAAACTTATAACAAAAAAAGAATTACCTGATCTAGTAATCTTTTTGGATATAAATTTTGACACATTCAAAAAAAGAATTTTTGAAAGAGGAAGAAAAAGTGAAATTGAAAACTGAGATTTAAATTACAACTACTTTAAAAATTTACATGAAAATTATTTTAAGCTTTTTAAAGAGTTGGCAGAAACTTACAATTTAAATTTCAAAATATTAGACACCAACGATTTAAACGAAGAAGAAGTTTATAATAGAGTAGTTCAAATAATTGATGAAGAGGAAAATAAATGCAAAACCAAAAAATAGATAACCGAATTGAAAAAGTTTTATTTTCCAAAGAAGAATTAGAAAATAAGATACATGAATTAAGCCAATGAGTTAATGAAGAATACAAGCATTCCAATAACTTAATAATTGTCGGATTATTAAAAGGTTGTCTTCCTTTTTATGCTCAACTAATTAAAAGCATTGATATTGATTTTGTTAGTGATTTTATGATTACAAGTTCATATGAAGGAACCGATAAATCTTCTGGAAATGTCAAAATAATTTTAGATTTAGTTAATAATATCGAAGATAGAGATGTTTTAATTGTTGAAGATATAATTGACACAGCTAGAACGATGACAAAAGTAGTATCAATTCTAAAATCCAGAAATCCTAAGAGTTTAAAAGTTTTATCGCTATTAAATAAACCTAGCGGTAGAATAGTTAAATTTGAGCCAGACAATTTTGGGTTTTTAGTTAATAAAGATGACTTTGTTGTAGGCTTTGGCTTTGATTGAGAAGAAAAAATGCGCCAATTACCATATATTGGAACAATCAAAAGAAACATGATTAAAAAATCGGAATAATGATTTCCCGATTTTTTGTTATTTAAATTATGGTAGATTGAAGTATCATGAAACACTTTGTTCTTTTTCTACAAAAGGTTTTGTATGAGAGTTAATGTTAATTCTAAGATCATAATTTAATTTAAAATAAACTCTATTTGATTCTATAGATTCAATTGTAATGTTTTTAAAATAAGCATATAAGTTTACAATTTCGAATTCTGATCTAGCTCCAGGTCCCTTTAGTTGTGTATTGTTTTGTATTGCATTTTCAACAGTTTCTCCACCTAGATTTAGTGTTAGTATTGAACTTTTTTGATATTCTAATTTATTATGAGGATGAACACCAACGGTTCTTAGAAATTGTTTTTCATATCCAAACATTAAATTTGTTCCCACTCAATTTTTATCTAATGTAAAACCTTGTCCTGGATTCTTCTTATATTCTGCCTTTATTTTTTCAAAAAATTTTTTGGCATTATTCTCGTTTTGATTAAAAGTTAATTGAAATTCATCTACAATTTTTTCATCTAATTTTTTAAAACCTAAAAATTCAAAAGTACGATATTTTGATAGGTGAGTTTTTCCATCAATTGTGACCTTTAGGTTGAAAGTAAGTTCAATTTTTCCTAAGTTATCATCAATTTTGAATCAATTTTCTTGAGTTACAAACTCAATGGCTCTTGAACCATTATCTCAATAATCTTGTTTTTTATTAACAACAAAATCAGAAGCAATTTGATCTAGAATTCTGTTCCTGTATAGATAAGAAGAAGCATATTTATCTTGCTTGTTTTCAATGTCTTTTTCTTCAATTTCATTATCGATTATGTAGTTCAAAATTTCTTGTACTTCAATTTTACTTTTTAATATTTCTTTAGCTATACCATCAATTTTTTTAACGACAACTTCTTCTGCTTGAGCAGCACTAGTTTTCTTTTTATATCTTGTTTCAATTTCGAAATTAACTTTTTCTTTTTTATTATTTGTAAAAGTAATTGCTTTTGTTACAACATAATTATTTGGATATTTCTTAGTTAAATCTAAAATATTAACATTTTGATTTGTTTCATCTTTAGTAATTAATTTTAAGTATTCAGATAAATTATTGTTTTCAATATCAGATATTTGTTTTTTTTCTTTAATTAGTTTGTCACGATCTATTTCCACATTTATAAGAGTGATATCAAATGCCTCAATCTTTTTAAAACCAGAAATGGATACTAAACCTGTGTTTATTTTGTTGCCTTCAATTTCTAAATCAAATTTTAATTTTAAATTACCATTACTTTCATCATATTGTTCAAAAACAACATTATATACTTTAATATTTCCAGAAGTTTTATTGTTTTTTAGTATCTCTAAAGCTTCTGAAACTGTCATTTTATTGTTAATGTTATAAAATGATCCTAGTGCAGAGTATTTATCAAAATTTAATCCATTTACTTCTGCTGGAGTGTCTTTTCATTCACCTAAATTTTTAATCTCAAATAAAAATTCTTTTTCAATTTCTTCAGATTCAATTTTTGGAGTGCCTGGTTTTATTATCTTATATTTCAAAACAATAATTGTGCTAGATTTTTTAGTAATAGTAGCTTTTAGTTTATATGGATGCTCTAGTGTGTATTTGTAATTTGAAATACTTAAGGCATCATCTATTCCGAATTTTTTATCTAATGTAATGCTTAGATTTCTAGCAATTCTATTAATTTTTTCTTGCTCTGTTTCAGTGTGTGGATTAACAAAATTAGAAAACTCTTTTTTATAAGGGTTTGATGAAATGTTGTCTTTTATCGATTTTATTGTATAAGTTAATTCAACTTTATCAGTACCTTTTTTTACAATGTTAGCTTCCAATTTGTATTCTTTAGCAAGTGTAAAAGTATATTTGTTAATATCTAAAGCTTCTTCAATTGTATATTTAGTTGAATCAATATTTATATCAAGATTTTTAGCTAATTCGTTTAATTCTTGTTTAATTTGCTCTTCTGTTTTTGTATTTGGAACTTCATCGTTTTTACATTTTGCTGAAATAGCTGCAATTGCAGGAACTAGTAATGCGCTTGAACTTAAAATCAGCATAGTTTTTTTGTTTTTGTTCATATATAACCTCTTGTTGTTTAATATAAGGTAATTTTAACACAAATTTAGGTTTTTGAAAAACTAAACTTTTTAGTTGTTCGCACAAACTTATTAATATATTAATAAAAAGCACAATTTTTCCCTCAAATTGTTTTCCAGTTTAAACTATATTTTTATCTTTTTAATATAATATAACAATATGATTGAAATAAAGAAGTTATGTTATAAATACCCTGGCGCACCTAAGCTAGCATTAGACAATATTAATCTAACGATAAATGAAGGCCAATATGTAGCAATACTAGGTCACAATGGTTCGGGAAAAAGTACTTTTTCAAAATTATTAGCTGCTATTTATAAGGCAAGCAGTGGAAAAATACTTATTGATGGAATTGAAATTAATTCTGAAAATCTAAAAGAAATTAGAAGAAAAATAGGAATTGTATATCAAAATCCTGACAACCAATTTATTGGTTCAACCGTTGAAGATGATATTGCTTTTGGTCTTGAAAATAAAAACATGTCTCATGAAAAAATGGAAGAAATTATTAAAAACTATGCTAATGAAGTTGGCATGGGCGATTTTTTAGACCATGAACCTCAGAATTTATCAGGTGGCCAAAAACAAAGAGTTGCCATAGCGTCAACCTTGGCACTAGATCCTAAAATAATAATTTTTGACGAAATAACTTCAATGTTAGACCCTAAAGGAAGAAATGATATTTATAAAATTATTCATGATTTGCATGCTAAAACAAAAAAAACATTAATTTCAATCACTCATGATATGGATGAAGCATTATTGGCAGATAAATTGATTGTTTTTTCAGGAGGTAAAGTAATAGCTCAAGGAAAACCAATTGAAATTTTAAATAATAAAGAAATTATTGAAATAGCTAAAATAGATTCGCCTTTCATTTATAAACTAAGTCAATTAATAAATGGCGTTGAGCCCACTTACGATGGTAAAGAATTATTGGAGAAATTATGCAAATTAAAGTAGATAAAATAACTAAGGAATACAATAAAAAATTACCAACTTATATAAAAGTTCTAGATGAAGTAAGTGTTGAATTAAAAGAAGGCGAAGCTATTTCAATAATTGGACCTACTGGTTCAGGTAAAACAACTTTAATTGAACATTTTAATGCATTATTAATTCCAGATGCTGGCCAAATTAATTTTTATGATGTTCCAAAAGATAAAAAACGTTCAAGACCATCCAAACCAGATAGAAAAAAATACGAATCAGAGGAATTATATAAACAAGATTTTCAAGATTATTTAACAAAATTATCTGAATGAAAATCAACCCCTAAAAAAGAAAGAATAGAAATTGTATATACAGACATAAATGTTAAAAAAACAAAGTCTAAGATAAAAAATATAAAATCATTAAGAAAACAAGTAGGTGTTGTCTTTCAGTTCGCAGAATATCAATTATTTGAATCAACAATTGAAAAAGATATTATTTTTGGTCCTGTATCTATGGGTGTTAAAAAACAAAAAGCTAAAGCTTTGGCTGCTAAATACTTAGAATTAGTTAATTTACCCTTAGATTATTTACAAAGAAGTCCCTTTAATCTTTCTGGAGGTCAAAAAAGAAGAGTTGCACTAGCAGGAATTTTAGCCATGGAACCAAAATTCTTGGTTTTAGATGAACCTACAGCCGGGCTAGATCCTCAGGGCGTAGAAGATATGTTGCAACTGTTTTATAACTTATATAAAAATGGAACAACAATAATTATTGTTACTCATGACTTAGATAATGCCTTAAGATGAACAAATAGAACAATATTTGTAAAACAGGGCAAAATTATTAGAGATGGCAATACTTATGATATCTTGAATGATAATAAATTCTTAATTGAGAACAATTTAATTCCTACCAAACTGCTTTCTTATGTAGAAGAGCTAAAACAAAAAGGTTTTAATATTGGAAAAGTAACAAATATTAATGAACTAGCAAATGAAATTAATAAACAAATAAGATCTAAAAAAGGAGCAAAATAATGAATAAGTCAATTATTGGTAAGTACTTAAACATTGATACTCCAATTCATAAATTAGATCCTCGTCTAAAATTTTTAGGCAACATTTTATTTATTGTTTTATTTTTTCTAGCTGAACATTATTTAACCTTAGGAGTTTTAGTAATTTTAAGTATGGTAATATATATTTTGGCAACAAAATCAGTTAAATCTGTATTTAAAAAACTAAAGTTACCATTATACATTGCATTATTTTTATTAATTATTAACATGTTTACAGTCAAAGGTGCTGTTATGTTTAATGATGTTGATAAATATATTCCCCTTTCTTCAGAAGTTAATGCTGATGCATATGTTATTTATCGAGGAAAACTAATTGTTAATGTTACATATTTGGCCCCTAAAAATGATGTAAAATCAATTTTCCAATTAAATTTGTTTACAATTCATCGCTCAGTTACCATCTTTTTAAGAATATACGGAGTTATTCTAATAACTACATCTCTAACAGTTTCAACAAAACCTGTGCTATTAACTAGAGCAATTAATGATTTGTTATATCCCTTGAAATTAATTAAAATTCCAACAGAAATAATAACTATGATTATTTCAATTGCTTTAAGATTTATTCCAACATTACTAGATGAAGCGGGAAGAATTATGAAAGCTCAATCTAGTCGTGGAATAGATTTTAAAAATGGAAGTTTTAAAGATAAAACAAAATCTTTTATAGTTTTAATGATTCCATTGTTTGTTTCATCATTTAATAAAGCAAATGATCTAGCGGATGCTATGACTTCAAGAGGATATGAACCATATTCAAAAAGAACACATTATCGTGTTTTAAGACCGAACTGAAGAGATATTATTACAACTATCATACTTGTAGGTCTAACATCAATGATTATAGTTACTAAGATTGACCAAGTTTATTTACCTTCTTGATGATTATTAACATTCCAAAGAGTTTAGAATATGACTAATAAGACTAATAATGAAAAAATAAAATTAGAAATCAAGCAATTACAAGACAAAATTAGTTTATGAGATAAACATTATTATGATTTGGACAATCCGATTGTTAGTGATGAAATATATGATATAGAGTTCAATAAACTAAAAAAATTAGAGCAAGAATATAGCTCTCTTTTTAGTGATGAGGAACTAGAATTATCTCCTACTAATTGTATTAATGCTCATGCTGCTAAAATATTTAAAAGAGTATCACATGAACATTCTATGCTTTCTTTAAATAAAGCATACAAAATTGAAGAAATTATTAAATTTATTGAAAATATTAAGAAAATAGCCAAAAATTTTAGTTTTTTTATAGAACCTAAAATTGATGGACTTTCAATTTCAATTAAATATAAAAATGGTAAATTATTTCAAGCTTTAACTCGAGGAAATGGTTTAGTTGGCGAAGATGTTACTCAAAATATATTGCAAATTGAAAATGTTCCTAAAAATATTAATTATTTCGAAGATTTAGAAGTTAGAGGCGAAGTATTTTTAGCTTTAGATAAATTTGATGCTTTGAATAAAAATTTATTAGCACAAAATAAACCCGCAATGGCCAATCCAAGAAATGCAGCTGCTGGGACATTAAGACAGCTTAACCTTGTTATTGTAAGAGAAAGACAATTATCTGCGTTTTTATATTATGTAGTTTTAGCTGAAAAACATGGGCTCAAAACTATGGAAGAATCTTTTAATTTTCTAAAAAAATTAGGTTTTGAAATTACAGCTGAGTCTCAAAAAGTTCATAGTTTAGAAGACATCGAAAACTATATAAAGGAATTTAAACAAAAAAGAAAACTCTTAAATTATGAAACAGATGGTATTGTAATTAAATTAAATGAGCTTAAATATTACGAAAAACTTGGAACCACTTCTAAATTTCCTCATTCAGCCATTGCTTTTAAATATGAGCCTGATATAGCTTCAACATTATTGAAAGACATTTTTATTACAGTAGGTCGAACAGGTTTAATTACTTATAACGCTTCTTTAGAAGAAGTTGAAATATCAGGCACCAAAGTGGCTTTTGCAACATTAAACAATTTTCAATTTATAAGTGATTTAGGCATAAATATAGGCGATGAAGTTTACATTCAAAAGGCCGGTGAAATAATACCTTGTGTAATTGGCATTGCTAACAAAAATAATTTAGAACCATTCAATTACTTTAAAAATTGTCCCTATTGTAATAGTGAATTAGTTTTTAATGAAACTTTTTTAGAACAATATTGTAATAATGAAAACTGTTCTGAAATTAAAGTCAAAAAATTGATACACTTTGCTTCTAAAGAAGGTTTAGATATAAATACATTAGGTGAAAAAAATATTATCACTTTTAATAAATTAGGTTTTATAAAAAATGTTGTAGATATTTTTAAACTAAAAGATCATGAAGATGAATTAATCAAAATTGAAGGTTTTGGAAAATTATCAATTTCAAAAATGCTATTTTCGATTGAAGAATCAAAGACCAAATCCTTAGATAAGCTAATTTTTGGCCTTTCAATACCGTTAATAGGCGCCAAAACAGCAAAATTTGTTGCTTCTAAATTGAAAAAATTTGAAAATGCTTTAACTTTTGATTTTAGTATATTTAGTTCTTATCATGAATTTGGCTCTAAAATAACAAATAATTTAATTGATTGATTTTCAAACTTAGAGAATCAAGAATTAATTAAGAATTTAATATCATTAGGACTTAATCCAGAATACAAGGAATCTAAAATTAGCAATAAATTAGAAAATCTTAGTTTTGTTATTACAGGCAAGCTTTCTAAACCTAGAAATTATTTTGAAAAACTTATTATAAGCCATGGCGGCCAAGTTATTTCTAGCATTTCATCAACCACTAAATACTTATTAGCGGGAGAAGATGCGGGTTCAAAATTATCTAAAGCTAAAAAATTTTCAATCAAAGTAATTGATGAAAATGAATTTTATGAATTAATTAATGAATAACGTTTAATATTTGGAATTGCAAAAATTTCAAATATTTTTATTCTATTAATAATCAACACTCAAGATATAAGTAATATACAAATTTCATTTGAAATTTTGAAATATCAATAAAAATTAGAAGTGTTAAGTAAATTTAAAAAACTATCCATCATTAAAATAATTTTTTCAATTAAAAAACCTGTTTTAAATAATAATATACTGATAATAAAATTAAATGATATTCAAGGGGCTACTAAAACTTGAATAAAAATTGAAAAAATATTGTACTTATCACTAAAAGTGTGAATAATTAGAGTCGAACTCAAATGAGCAACTAAAATAACAATAATATTCTTGGCATAAATATTTAGTTTCTTGCACAAATCATATGTAATTAATATTAAAAGTGTAATTATATATGAAAGAATAAATGAATATGAAAAAAATTCAAACGGATTATATAAACTCATTGTTAGAGCACTAATTGCTAGTAATGATATTTTGCTAAATTTTGATTTTAAAAAGTTTTTATTAATAAAATTTAGTAAAAGAAAAAGCATTGCTCTTATTGCGCTAATTTTGTGACCTAATATTATTAAATAAACTAGCAAGAACATTAATGATATTAATTCATTATATGGTTTTTTAATTTTGATTTTTTTAAAAATGAAAGATAAAAAAGAATATATTAAACTAAAATGAAACCCGCTAATAGTAAAAAAATGAATTATATTTAAATCACTTAATTTTTTATATATTGAACTTACATATGAATATCTATTTAATACAATAATATTTAAATAGTCTTGCACAATTTCATTAGAATGATAAATAAAATTGCTGTTTGGAATTTCTTTTATATATGCTAAATTTGAATAATTAAAATTGTAAAATATTTGATTTCTTATATTAAATAAACTAATTTCATTCAACTTTTGCATTTTTCCTGACACATAAAAGAGAAGATTGGTTTTTAAATTTTCATTTAAATTAAATTTATTATCCTTAATATTTACTTGAAAATTAAATTGTTTATATCTAAAAATTAGTTTATTTTTGTATTTCTTGATTAGTTCATAATTTCCTTCAATTTCTTGACCGTCATACTTTTTAAATAAAAATTGATATATAAGCAAACTAATTACTAAAATAACACTAAAAAATAAAAATAAATTTCAAAACTTTAAATTTAGACTATTTAAAAAGCAAACAACAATTAAAAGAGGAATAGTAATAAAGTAGCTGATTTTTAAAAATATACAAACAACAAGAAAACTAGCTAAAACACTAGGAAAAATTGAATTTATATAGCTATATTTTTTGTTAGTAATAAATAAGTTTTTTCACCAACTCCTGGTATTTTTAACACTTCATCTCAACTTATAATTTTATTATCCTTTAAATAATCAAATACTTTTTTAGCTATACCAGGTTTTAGTCCAATTTTAATTAGTATTTCAGCATTGGTAATATCACTAAGTTTTAGCTTTCTATCTTTTAAAAAGGGAATATAAATATTCTTATTTTCAAGCAAAACTTCTTGTCGATTAATTCCACTTAATTCAGCACCTGATAGTAGTATGCATTCTTTAAAAACATCTTGATATGTAGAACCTTTTTTAATTGAATATTCACCAGGATACTTTATTGCTCCCGAGACTTTAACTGTTATATATTTGTCTTCAATTTCTTTGTTTGCATTTGGCTTTAGTTTATCAATTATTTGTGTTTTAGTAATAATGCCTCCAATCAAAATTGATGATGAAACCAAAAATAAACTTAAGCCTAAAGCGAGTTTTTTCTTGTTTAATTTTATTTTCATATTTTAAATATAAAAAAAATGATTTTAACTTAATGTTTTTGAAGAAAAATAAGAGAAAAAAATAATCCCAGAAATTTAATCTAAGATTAATCAATTTTTTTGCTAATTATTTTATTCAAAAATTGCATTGTGTCAAACTTCTTGAATATCTTCATCGTCTTCTAAAAAATCTACAAATTTTTCTAATTGTTCTGCTTTTTCTGCATCAATTTCTATTTCTGAATTAGGAATATATGTAACTTCAGCAGTCGAATAATTTTCAATTGCCAAAGCTTCATCCAATGCTTGTTTAACTGCTTGAAAAGAAGAAGGTTGAGTTGTGATTATATATAAATCATCTTCCATCTTAAAATCTTCAGCACCGGCATCTAAAGCAATCATCATTACTTCTTCTTCAGAAGCTACATCTGAAGGAAATTCAATTAAACCCTTTTGGTCGAATACATAAGGTACTGTTCCTTGTTTACCTAGTTGACCATTGTATTTATTAAAATAATGTTTAATATTAGAAGCTAGTCTATTGAAATTATCAGTTAGACAGCTTACAACAAAGTTAATACCACCAAAAGCTGTACCTGAATATAAATACGCTTGAAAATTAACAGCTTCCTTAGATGCGCCAGATACTTTAGCAATGGCTTTTTCAATATTTGCCTTTGGCATAGATTTAGCTTTAGCTTTAGCAATTGCTAATTTTAGTGAGGGGTTTGAATCAGGATCGGGTCCACCTAAAGACGCTGCAACAATTATTTCTTTTGAAAATTTTTGAAACATTTTTGCTCTTTTTGAGTCCATTGCAGCCTTGCGATTTTTAGTTGTAGCTCATTTTGAATGTCCTGCCATTTTTGCTCCATTCTATAAAATAAATTTAGTAAATAATATTTGTTCATTATATCAAAAAATAAAGTCTTTATAATATAATACATGAACAATATGTATTTAATTAGAGGTGATGAGCAATATTTTATTAACCAAAAAATTGATGAAATATTAAATGCTGAAAAACAGGCTATTAAAGAAGAAATAGATCTTATAAAGTTCTATGATTTTTTTAGTATTGAAGAGTTTGCTGAAACATTAAGTAATCTAGGATTGTTTAGTGCTAAAAAAGTTGTTATTATTAAAAATCCATATTTTTTCAATTTAAAAAATAAAATTTCTAAGAGTGTTATTGATGAATTTGTACAATTAATAAAACAATTGAATAATGCTGGAAATTGCACATTCATTTTTAGTCAAGAAATTTATAAATATGATACTTCTTTTAGCCCCTCGAGCGCATATTTATTTGTATCTAAATTTTCTAAAATAATAGAAGCTAATAAACTTGAAGAACGTGAATTATTTGCATTCGTTTATAAGATGATAAAACAAAAAAATGCCACCATTTCAGAAATTACTTTGGCCAACTTCTTAGTTAATATGCCTAATAATTTAAGCTTAATCGAATCTGAAATAGATAAATTAATTTTAGTTGATAAAAATATTAGCCAAAAAATGATTGACGACAATAATTTTTCAATGTCTAATAATATTGATTTTGCTTTAACTGAAGCAATTTTAAAATGAAAAAATCCTCAGGATATTGTTAAAAAGATTCAAGAACAATTAAACTATGGAATTGATTCAAATCAAATTCTAAATCAAATTGCCTCAATTCTAATTAATTCAAAAAACATTGCAGTTTTAAAGAATACAAAACCTACTAATGATGAAATTTCGAAAGTTATTAATATTCATCCATATCGAGTTAAATTACATAGAGAGTTTTTAAATAAAATTGGTTTGAAAAAACTAGATAGTCTAATTACTAATATTGCCAAAATTGATGTTGAACTAAAACAAGGCAAAATTAAAGATGAAATATTTGTTGACCTGCTAACATTAGAATTTATAAAATAATTGGAGAGTACATTTATGGATTTATTTACTAAAAGAATAATATTGTATGAACTTAAAATAAATACATTTTTTGATACTAATGATAGTGGTGTGGGTGACTTTAATGGAATTTTAACTAAACTAGAATATTTCAAAAAATTAAATGTAAATTATGTAGTTTTGGATAATGTACTTAATCAATATCAAAATGAGTTTAATTTAGATGTTATTAGAACAAAATATGGCTCAGTTAAGGATTTTGTAAAACTTGTAAGAGGTTTTTATGAAAATAATATTAAAATAGCTCCAACTCTTGATTTAGTTTCAGTTAAACAATCATATATAAACTGATGCAATATGATGAGTTTATATAACTTAGATAAAGATAAAGAATCGCCTCAATATTTAACCAGATTAGATCCTTATTTAATTAATAAAGATATTCAAAAAATTTCATTGTCAGAAATTGCTAATTTCATTAGATACTTTGAAGAAATTTTAGATTTTTATTTGAAACTTGATATTAAAGCAATTGTTTTAGATAATTTTGAATTTTTAATAAAATCAAATTTGAAAGATGAAACCAAATTTCAATTTTTAGAAGATTTGTACAAAATTATTAAAAGAAAAAGACCTGAGATAACCATTATCTTAAAATCTAATACCGATAATGTAATATTATTAGAACAATTATTGCTAACTAAAAGTATTTGTTTTGACTATTTATATGTTAATTCGATTTCAACATTAAACAATAAAGAAGACCTTAAACATAATAAAAAAAATAACTTAAATTTTCAGCAATTATTTAAACTACTCGAAGTGCTGCTGAAAGATAAACGAGCAATCATTTCTCTAGGATCTGATTTGTCAGGAAGAATGATATCTAAATGAGGCAATGAAAAAGCTTATTTTAATGAATCGGCTAAATCTTTTTTTAGTTTATTGTATGCTGCTAATAATTCTATAGGAATTTATTATGGCGACGAAATTGGAATGTTAAGAGCAAAAATAAATAATAATTTTGATTTTAATAATGAAGATTACAATGAAGAAAAAAGATACTATCAATCTAAAAATATCAATTCTGAAGAGTATTTTAAATATCAATGATATTTCAATAAATGAACTTCATACACTTGAATGTCTTGAAATAACGATCGTTTTGCAGGAGCTACTAAAAGCAATCCCCAAAAAGTCCCATGTGCCCTAAATTATTCATATATCAATGTAAAGAATCAATTAGATAATAAAGAAAGTTCACTAAATTATGTTTATTTTTTAAATAAATTTATTTTTGATTCTGATTACACAGAATTTCTTAATTCAGCAAAATTGAATATTAGATACAATAAAAAAGGTATTTTTAAAATTACTAAAAAAAGTCGCAATAAACGAATTACATTTTTAATTAATATTTCTAATAAACATAACAAAGTTGTACCCTTAAATGAATATTCAATCTTATCTTCAACCTATGCCAATAAATTCTATTCAGACACACCTAAAACTCTTGGACCCTTTGAAAGTTTGATTTTATTTAAAGAATTTAAAGATCAAAAGTAAAAAGTAATTTAGCAAAGTATAATATACTTATTAAAAACTATTTAAATAGTATAATTTTGATATAAATTTGGCTATTTTATTTTATAAAGGAGAAAAAAAGCAATGCAGTCAATAATTTATGTTTTACTTTCGATTATATTAGCTTTTATTATTGCTTATATAATTTGAAAGTTTACCAAACCAAAAATAATAAAGAGAAAACAAGAAAAACTAGAAGCCAAGAAATTAAAAGAAGCATTGTCTTTATACTATGAATTTATTTTGACATACAATTTAATCATTAATTACACTGAAAATGAATTAGCGAAATTTGAAGCTAAAACTACAGATTATAAAATGGGTCAAATCAAGTTAGGTGCTAAAAGATTATTAAATATTCTAATTTCCAGAGAAGATTTTGCAATTCATTTTCATGGTGATAAAAAATATGAGGAATTTGTTACAAATGCTGAATTAATTACTTTAACTCAAGCTAATTTATGAGCTAAAAAAATTCCCAATGTGATTGATTTTTTTAAAGATCAATATAAACATGTTCCTGAAGGTGAAAGAAAACATGAATTAGAACAACTTACAAACGAATCAATAGAAAGAAAGTTTTATGAAGAATAAAAAAAATAAGAAAGATATGACACCAAATACAAATAAACCATTAAAAAAATTTGGTGTTGCAAACTGATTAACAGTTTTGAGAATGGTGCTAATGATACCATTTATTGCTTTGATGTCATCTGCATTTATTATTATGGTGCGTTTTGGTGGCACATTTTGATATGACAAAATTACACTAGTTGGTGACCAAACTTATAAAGTAGGTCTATCAGCCATTTATTGAGTAAGTGTAACCATTTTTATATTAGCAATGATTACCGATTTTGTAGATGGACACATAGCCCGAAAAACTAAAACAGTATCGCAATTTGGAAAAATATTTGATCCAATTGCTGATAAAATTGCTACTACTTTGATGCTAATATTTTTATCAGTAATGAACTATAGCTATTTACCACTTGCAATTCTATTTATACTAAGAGATATTTTAGTAGATGGAGCAAGAGTTTATGCTGTTAAAAAAGATATTAAAGTAGCTTCAAGCTGATGAGGAAAAGTTAAAACTATCATTGTATCATTTGCTTTAATAACTGTTGCTTTTTCAGCACCTTGAATGGTAAAAGAAACCAAAGAAGGTTCAGGTGAATGAATAGCAAATGATCTATTTATTTTATATGTAAATATACCTTTAATAATTGGTTTAGTGTTTTCTTGAGTAAGTGGAATTATATATCTATCTAAATACTTAAAAGGTATTTCTAAACAATATAATATTGATATTAGCGAACAAAAAGCTAAAGAAGAACTAGAAAAAATGACTAGTGATTCAATTCAAATTCCAACAGACTCTAATATTGAAACAGAAATTGAAATCCCAGAACAGCAAAATGAAAATAATCAAATATCTAATTCACAAAGAATTGAAAACGAAGATCCATTTTTTGAAAGCTAGAGCCAATCTAGCTTTTTTATTTAAAATTGAGCATTTAGAACTTACTAATAAAATGTAACATTATAAGCATTTTTAATATATAATTTATTATTATTTTTAATGCATATAATTGAGCATTTTTAAACACAGGAGGAACTATGCCTAGAGAAGGTTTAACACTAAGATGCGAAAAGTGTAAAATGGAAAATTACATTACTAAAAAGAATAAAAAATTACATCCTGAAAAAATGGAAGTAACAAAATATTGTTCGAAATGTAATGCTCATACAGATCATAAAGAAAAAAAATAATCAATAAAATTTAGGAGATTTAAATGTTAAAACAAGAATTAAATAAAATATTCGAAGAATCAAAATTAGATGCAATTATATCAGAGGCTCCACAAACAAGATTGTGATATGCTAATATTCAAACTTCAGATGGTTTTTTGGTTATTGAAAAAGATAAAGCGTTTTTATTTGTAGATGGTAGATATATTGAATATGCCACCAAAAACGCTAGAAATGTGGAAGTAATTTTATTAGAAAAAGATTCATTAGGGAAATTTTTAGCAAAGAAAAATTACAAAACTATTGGTATTGAAGAAGATTATTTACAAGTTCAAACTTTAGAATACTTCAAGACTTTATTACCAAAAGCTACAATCAAAAATGTTAAAGCAAAACAATTTAGAATTAAAAAAGATGAAGAGGAAATAGCAAAGATTCAAGAAGCTTGTTTAATATCATTACAAGCATTTGAAGAACTAAAGAAAATTCTAATCGAAGGAATGACCGAATTAGAAGCTTCTAATAAATTAGGATATTTAATGCGTTTATTTGGCGCTGAAAAAGAAAGTTTTGATAGCATTATTGCTTTTGGCTCTAATGCCGCTGAACCACACCACCATCCAACAAATAGAAAACTAGCTGATGGAGATATTGTCAAGGTTGATTTTGGAGCTCAATTTGAAGGTTGAGCAAGTGATATTACTAGAACATTCTTCTTTGGTAAACCAAAATCACAAGAATTGATTAATATTTTAGAAATTGTAACTGAAGCTCAAAAATTAGGAAGAGAAGCTGTAAGACCTGGAATTGAAAGTTCTGAAATTGATAAAATATGTCGTGATTACATTGAATCAAAAGGTTATGGTAAATTCTTTACACACTCAACTGGACATGGTGTTGGTATTGATGTACATGAAATGCCAGGTGTTGGTAGAAGAGCAGGTAATGTGGTGCTAGAAGAAGGCATGATAATTACTGTTGAACCTGGAATTTATGTTGAAGGTCTAGGTGGCGCTAGAGTTGAAGATACAATTCTTGTAACAAAAGACGGAGCTAGAGTTTTAAGTCGTCCTGAAGATTATAAATAAACTAATACCAAGATTAATTTAAGATCTTAAAAATACAAATTACATTCAAGCGCAATTAAATAATGCGCTTGATTTTTAAAACGAAAAATACTTAATATATTACAATATATAGACTTATATAAGGAGATAATAAATGATATCTAAAATTTATTTAGCAGGAGGCTGCTTTTGAGGTTTACAAGCATATTTTTGCAAAATTAAAGGAGTTATTAAAACTACAGTTGGTTATGCTAACGGTTTAACTAAAAATACTAGTTATTATGATCTTAAAAACACTGATCATGCTGAGGCTGTTGAAGTTGAATATGACAATAATATTATTAATATTGCTGAAATTTACGAACGTTTTATGCTTTTAATAGATCCTTATTCTCTAAATAAACAAGGAAATGATATCGGCAGACAATATCGCACAGGTATATATTATCTAAATGACTATGATCGAAAATGTGCCCTTTTAACTATAAAAATATATGAAAAAAATCGCAATAACAAAAAAACTGTTATTGAGATACAAGAATTAAATCATTTTATAAAAGCAGAAGAATATCACCAAGATTATTTACAAAAAAATCCATCTGGTTATTGCCACATAGATTTGACAATTTTAAACCAGCCATTAGCAAAATTTAGCAAACTAAACCAAAAAGATATTAGTTCTCTTGATTTGGATGATTTAAGCTTAAATGTAATGATAAACAAAGCAACAGAGCGTCCATTTAGTTCAAACTTGAACGACAATACTGAATCTGGTTTATATGTGGATAAAATTAGCAAAGAGCCTTTATTTTCTAGTGAAGATAAATACGATGCGGGCTGTGGTTGACCTTCTTTTACAAAACCTATAATTACCGATTCAATAAAATATGAAATTGATAATTCTCATTATATGAAACGAACTGAAACTCTTTCTAATATTCAAAATTCGCATTTGGGCCATGTTTTTAATGATGGTCCTAAAGATAAGGGTTCATTAAGATATTGTATTAATGGTGCTTCTTTAGAATTTATTAGTATTAAAGATTTAGAGAATACAATATATGAAAAATACTTACCTTATTTTAGAGAAATAGTAGAATTGCAAAAATAAAAAAGACACTTAATGGAAAAAAATGTCCTTAAGTGTCTTTTTTAGTATTTAGAACAAACTAGGTTCTTTTTTGTTTAATAATAAAGCAATTTCTTCTTTGTAAGGAGGCTTATTATTAATATAAGGTGTTTCTAAGATGATAGGAATATTATCAAAGTCTTTATCATAAATGAATTTTTGTAGCGCTTCTAAACCAATGTAACCCTCACCTATATTTTCATGGCGGTCTTTTTTAGAATTTAAAGGATTCTTAGAATCATTTAAATGAATTACTTTAATCAATTTCAAAAAATCATTCTTAATTAAATATTGTTTAAATTCTTGGTATTGCTTAATGTTGTAATTAGCATCCCAAATGTGACATGTATCTAGACAAATGCACACTCTATTATTATCTATTTCATTAATAATATCTCTTAGTATTTCAAATGTATTGCAATAATTTGAACCGTTGCCTGCCATCGTTTCTAAAGCTATAATAACATCACTAGTTCTATCTAGGATTTTTTTAATAGAATTAATCAAACTGCTTTTAGCTTCTTCAATTGTATAAGTGGTGTGAGCTCCGGGATGTAAAACTAAATATTTAGCACCAATATAATTCATTCTTTCAATTTCAGAAACTAAAAATTCAATTGAAAAATTAGCTTTAGCAGGATTTGAAGGATTAACAATATAAGGAGCATGTACAATAATATCTTCTGGCTTAATTTTAGAAGAATATAATCGCTTGTATTCATCAAGTTGATAGTTAGCTTTATCTATCCTAAAAGTTGTCTGTGGTGCTCCTAAATATATCATCATACAATTAGCTCCATTTTCAATAGATTCTCTAGCAGCTTCTACTAAATAACCGGGCTTTGAAAATGAAATGTGACTTCCGATTTTAATCATAATTAATATCCAAATTTCTAGTCTAAATCGTAACTTTCATTCATATAAAATTCTTTTAATCTTTTACGCTTTTGTGGGTGTTTTAGTTTTCTTAAAACTTTTGATTCCAATTGACGAACTTTTTCTTTGCTAATACCTAATTCTTTTGATAATTCATCTAAAGAATGAGGACGATATTGTTCACCATTAGGGTCAGCTACTCCATATCTTTTTCTAATCAATACACGATCAGCTTCATCACTTAAAGAATTTATCATTTCATTTAAAATAACACTAAGTTCTTCTTGACTAGCGAAA
Organism: Mycoplasma enhydrae; assembly: GCF_025779955.1. Lineage (NCBI taxonomy): Bacteria > Bacillati > Mycoplasmatota > Mollicutes > Mycoplasmatales > Mycoplasmataceae > Mycoplasma > Mycoplasma enhydrae. Next base: position 20,459 of record NZ_JAOXHI010000002.1, on the reverse strand, counting down.
TTTGTAGGGCTAATAATACTTTCATCCTTAACAAAGTCTGAGAAGTTAGAATTTTCTTCTTTACCAATATTTTTATCAAGTGAAATTGGATCAATATTTATTTTTCTAATATATCTAACTCTTTCAGCAGTGAAATCTGGACCATAAGCTTTCGCAATTTGTTCATCAGTAGGAGGATAACCTTGTTCTTGTTGTAGCTCACGTTCAATTTTTAAGATTTTATTAATTGTTTCAACCATATGAACTGGTACTCTAACTGTTCTAGCTTGATCTGCTACTGCTCTTGTAATTGCTTGTCTAATTCATCAAGTAGCATAAGTTGAAAATTTATATCCTGTTTTATAATCGTATTTTGAAACAGCTTTCATAATTCCTAAATTTCCTTCAGAAATTAAATCAATAAAACTAAGCCCTCTATTTTTGTATTTTTTGGCATTATTAATAACAAGACGTAAGTTTCTATTTACTAAATGGTCTCTAGCTTTTTTGAACCGATATTCATTACCTGCTGCTTTAGCATTTTCCATTTTTTCAGCTAAATCGCGTTCTTCTTTAGCAGTTAGTAATTTACCATATTTACCAATTCAACGCATGTATCACTTAACAATATCATTAGTTTCGGTTAATCTATTTGATAAATTGTCATTTTCAGAATTACTTTTTTTGCTATCTATTCTAATTTCCTGATTCTCAAAGTTTTTTAGTAATTTAGAAGCATCAAATTCATCACCCTTTTTATTTGATTTTCAAGGTAGTTCATCATAATCGTCATCGTAATCGTCAAGCCCATATTCACTAAATTCATCGTCATCGTCATCAGATAAATGTAAACTATTTGAAATATAGTCTTGGTCTTCGTCGTATATTTCTTCTTCTTTTGGATTAATTGGTAAATTATCACGTGGGACAACAGTAGAATCGTCATATTCTGAATCTACATCAATTTCTTCATTATCAATGTCTTCACTATCTATTTCTTTTAAGTCTTTTTCATCTAATAACGAATCTTCTAGCAAACCAAGAACATCATCTTCATCGCCCTCATCAACATCATTAACAACAATTTTTCTTTCAAGTAATTTCATTAAAAGCAAATCAGATTCTTCTTCATCTACAAATAATTTTTTCTTTTCGATAATGTTAAAAACTTCTTCTTGAGATAAACTCTTTTTTGAAGCATTCTTTTTTTGAAGTTTTTTAAGTTCTTTTTCGATAATTTGGATTGTTAATTCTATTGAATTCATTAAGTCTTTTTCTTCCATAATTTATCCTTTCTTTGTAATCAATTCTTTAGGATTATGTTTGTGTTTTTGTTCGATTAGTTCCTTGATTTTTTGGTCATAGACATCTTTTTCAAGAATACTTTGATTATTTAAGGCTATATTTTTTAGTGTTTGAGCTTCAGCTAAGTATTGGCTGTATTTATTTTTCAATAAATCATTAGTTGTTTTTTTAATATCTTCTTCAAGAATTGGAATGATATTATCAATGCTAATTTTGGTTCCTTTTTTAGATTTAGCAATAATATAAGAAATAAGTTCTCTAGTAGGCTGAACTATTTCATCAAAAGTTAAAAAATGAAACTGTTCATTTGTAAAGTTTTGAGCAAAATTAGGTTGACTTAAGGTTGCTATTAAAATATCATTTAATAAATTTCAATGTGGACTTAAGCGTTTTTTCAGTTCTATTGATTTAAATTTTAAATTATTTAGCGCCAGACCATTAATTTGAGCATTAGGTGCAAGTGATTCAATATTTAAATTAGTTGCATCAACATTAAAATATGAATCAATTGAATTTTGGTTGGTTTGTTTTTGTTCAGAACTTGATTTTTTATATTCTTTTAGCTTAGAAATAAAATACTTATCTGAAGGAAAATTTGGTTTAGCAAAATCTTTTAAATATGATTCAAATAATTTAGATTCAATGATTTTATTTTCATCTAGTTTATTTTGCAATGTAATAACCAATTGTTTATTGATGTAATAAATATATTCAAATAATATTTTATATTTTTCAAATTTCTTAGATTCTGAAATATTTGAATCATATATTCCTTTAAAGGAGTTATATAAATATTCAACAATATCAATTTTATTAAGTGCAATTTGCCTTAAGGTTTTACCTTCATCTAGTTTATATAAATCATCAGGATCTTTGTTTAAAGTGTTATTTATGAAATTAACATTTAGTTTATATTCTTGGGCATAGTATAAAATAATTCTTAAATTTTTAAGTGTTGCATTAATACCAGCTGTATCATTATCGAAAAACAAATTAATTGTTCGATTACTTAATTCTTTTAGATGAATAGCAGATAAGGACGTTCCCATAATAGCAACAGCATTTTTAATGTCAATTCGATATAAAGCGATGCAATCAAATTGACCTTCAACCAAATAAACTTCGTTAGTTTTAATTATTTCTTCTTTAGCATGATAATAATTAAACATGACTTCATTTTTTTTAAAAACAATTGTTTCAGAGCTATTTAAATATTTAGGATCTGATTGATTGGTAATATCTCTTCCCGAAAAAGCTACAACGTTTCCAAATTTATCATGAATTGGAAATATTAATCTATCATTAAAAAAATTAACATTATCATGTGAAGAAATTAATGATGAATTAAAAATAGCAAAAGATTCAAAATTTAATTCTTTTAATTTATCATAAATTGATTTATTCTTAGGTGCAAAACCAATTTCAAATTCTTTAATAATTGATTTTGTTAAATTTCTTGAAGCTAAAAATTCATCTAGTGCCTCATATTTTTCAAAAGTAATTTGATATTTAAAAAAATCCAAAGCAGCATTATTAACTTCAAATATTTTGGTGTGTTCTGAAGAAATATTTGAGCTATTTAAATAACTACCAAATGCACTAATATCTAAATTATTTTTATGTGCTAAAAATTTTAATGCTTCAATTCCTTTTAAATTTTCGATTATTTCTATAAATTTAATAACATTTCCGCTTTTATTGCATCCAAAACATTTAAATATTCCTTTATCTTTGCTAACGATAAAGGAAGGGGTTTTTTCACCGTGAAATGGACAACAAGCCTTGTAATTTTTGCCTTGCTTTTGAAGTGATACATATTCACCAATTACACTTATTATGTCTACATTAGATGTAATAAATTCTCAAATGTTTTCTTTTGTCATTAAACCTATCTTCTTTTAGAACCATTATTTCTTAGATATTGTTCAATATTTTCTATAGAAACAACATCTTGTTTCATGGTGTCTCTATTTCTAATGGTTACAGTGTTTTTTTCTAGAGTATCAAAATCAATAGTTAAGCAATAAGGTGTTCCTATAGCATCTTGTCTACGGTATCTTTTACCAATTGAACCAGTTTCATCATAAGTTACTCTAATATTTGTATTTTCAATTAAATTTTCAAAAATTTCCTTAGCTTTAGGTGATAGTTTTTTCATTAAAGGCAAAATAGCTAATTGGTAGGGCGAAATTTTATAATCTAATTTCAGCACTACTCTTTCATCTTCTTCTAATTTTTCAACTTCATAAGCATCAATTAAAAGAGCAAATAATAATCTATCAAGTCCAATTGAAGGCTCAATTACATATGGAATAATTTTTGAACCGTCTTCTTTTAAGTATTCCAATGATTGATTTGAATGCTTCATGTGTTGACTTAAGTCATAATTACCACGATTTGCTATTCCAAGTAATTCGCCTCAACCAAATGGAAATAAGTATTCAATATCACTTGTTCCTTTTGAATAATGGCTAAGTTCCTCTTTTTCATGAGGACGAATTCTAATATTTTGTTTTTTTAAACCCAGAGAAATAACTAGTTGCTCACATTTTTTTATTCAGTATTTATAAAAATGGTCACTATCTTTTTCTTCACAAAAAAACTCCAATTCCATTTGTTCAAATTCACGAGTTCTAAAGATGAAATCACGAGGTGTTATTTCATTTCGAAAACTTTTTCCAATTTGACCTATACCAAATGGTAATTTAGCTCTTGAAGTTCTTGTTAGGTTTTTAAAATTTACAAATATCCCTTGTGCAGTTTCAGGTCTTAAAAAAGTTTCAGAAGCATTAGTATCAATAGCGCCCATATGAGTTCTAAACATTAAATTAAAAGGTTTGATTGTCCCTCAATTAGTTTCTGAACCATCATATTTTTTAACTTTTTGTTTTATGATTTGTTCTAAATCTTCAAAGCTACACTTTTCAACATTAATATCTGGAAATAAGTCTTTAACAATATGATCAGCACGATATCTTTTATTGTTAATTTTATTTTCAATCAAAAAATCTGAAAAGTTATCAATGTGACCACTTGCTTTTCATATATTTTTATGCATTATTATTTTCGAATCAATTTGATAGTTTTTTTCTTTTCTAATAAAATCATTAATTCATTGTTGTTTTATTTCTGACATCATTGCTGTTGCCAACGGACCATAATCTCAGGTATTAATAACTCCACCATATATTTCTGAATTTTGAAAAACAAAACCTTGATTTTTTAAATGAGCTATCACATCTTGAATATTTTTATTATCATTACTAGTCATAACCCTCCAAGCTAATATATTTTTAAAATTAAATCTAAAAATAATAATAAAATTTTACCAAAAAATAATTTTTTATTCCATTTTTAATATATTTATATTAAATATTGAACGTTAATATTTAATTATTGGACAAATTGACCTTTTTAGTAATTTTTTAAGATTTATACCTTTAAATTAAACCAGGAGCTTTAATTAATATTAATTAAAGTATCTTTGCTATAATATTTAACATGTTAGATTTTATACAAAAAAGAATGCAAAAATCAATGGATAAAATTAATAAAAAATTATCTATTAATGAAGAAGATATACTTGAAGTATTGCGTGATGTGAAATTAGCGTTGTTGGAGGCTGACGTTAATCTTGTTGTTGTTAAAAACTTTATTAAACAAGTTAAAGAAAAAGCAATTAACAGTCAAATTATTGGTAAATTAAATCAACAACAAACAGTTTTAAAAATATTTAAAGATGAGTTAACTAATATATTAGGTCAAAAATCAATTGATATTAAGCCTAAATCTTCAATAACTAAAATTATGATGGTGGGCTTGCAAGGTTCAGGTAAAACAACAACGGCTGCTAAATTATCAGTATTTTTTAAGAAAAAAAATACTTTCAAAAACACATTATTAGTTGGGGATGACATTTACCGTCCTGCAGCTAGAGAACAATTGGAACAATTGGCTAAACAAACTCAAACTGATTTTTATACTCAAAAAGAAAATGATGCTGTTTTAATAGCTCAAAATGCAATAGAACACGCTGAAAAAAATAAAAATGATTTAGTGATTATTGATACCGCAGGTCGTTTGGCAATTGATGAAGAATTAATGAATGAACTGAAGAATATCAAAAAATATACTAAACCAGATTATATATTTTTAGTAATTGATGCAATGAGTGGTCAAGATGTTATTAACACTGCCAAAATATTTCACGAAGAGCTTAAATTAGATGGAACAATAATAACCAAATTAGACTCTAATGCTAGAGGTGGGGCTGCATTAAGTATTACTCATTTATTAAATATTCCAATAGTATTTATTGGGGTTAGTGAAAAAATGTCTGGATTGGAAATATTTTATCCTGATCGAATGGCAGACCGTATTTTGGGAATGGGAGATGTTTTAACATTAATTGAAAAGGCCTCGGAAGAAGTAGACGAAAAAATGATGAAAAAAATCGGCTACAAAATGATTACTGGAAAGTTTGATTTGAGTGACTTAATGAATTCCTTAGCTCAAATTAAAAAACTAGGTAAAATGAAAGCTATTTTAAGAATGATTCCAGGAATGGCAGATAAAATTGATGATAAAAAAATTGAAGAAGCTGAAAGTAAATTCAAAATATATACTTTTTTAATTAATTCAATGACAGAATTAGAAAAAAAGAACCCTAAATTATTGAAGAATTCAAGTAGAAAAGAACGAATAATTAAAGGCTCAGGAAGAAGTGCTAGAGAATTTAATATGTTAGTTAGTGACTTCGAAAGAATGTCAAAACAAATGAAGGAAATGGCAGCTAATCCTCAACTAAAAAAAGGTATTATGGGATAATAAACCCTGAAAATACAAAGGGTGATAGCAAAAAATAATGGTTAAAAAAATGACATCTATACTGATTAGGTGTCATTTTTTTCAGTTAACTAATGTTCTATATATATATATGAATAAAGCTGTATTACATTATTTTGTGAATTTTAGTCTATTATAAACATTATTGACTTTTAAAAATCAACTTTTAATGGCAAATTGTGATCCAATCTATATTTTTCTCTTATATCCGAAATAGACACATTATTTCCATTTCTATTAACAAATAAATAATCGTATGCATTAACTCTATTTTTTCTATTCATCATAGCAGAAGCTATATCATGCATGGAATTTATATTGCCATTATATTCTAATTGACCTTTGGTATTTACTAATCTTGCTTGCTCGCCATTTTTGTGTATGAAAAACTCATTTAATTTTAAATATCCTTCTTTTACTAGGTCTTCTATTTTTATTCTAGCTGGTTTTATATCGTAAACACCTTTTTGGATGTCACCAATATTTGGTTTAGTTTCATCTAGTCTTTTTTGGCCATATTTTATATACTTTAGTTCTCGTTCTATTAAAGTGTAATTTCTACCAGCTTCTTTAGCAGATACACCAGTAGTCATTGTTCCGCCAAAGGGATCTAATATTCAATCACCTTGCTTGGTAAATAAATAAATGATTCTATCAATAAGCTTTTTAGGTTTTTGTGTTGTATGAACCTTAATATTGTTTTCATCTTTTAATCTTTCTTTTCCAGAACAAATTGGTATTTTTCAAACTGAACCCATTTGTTTGCCATCGTTTAAAAACTTTCCTGTTTTATAATTAAAAGTAAATTTGGCTTTCTTAGATTTTGCAGCTCATATTATTGTTTCATGGCTATTGTTAAGTCTAGTGCCTAAAAAATTGGGAGTAGGGTTGGTTTTTTGTCAAATAATATCATTTATTATTCAAAAGCCCAAGTCTTTTAAAATGCTGCCAATTTCATAAATAGATAGCATTCCAGAAATTACACAAACAGTTCCATTTGGTTTTAAAACCCTTTTTACTTCTGAAAGTCACAAATGTGTTCATTTTTTGTATTCTTCCATCGAAGAAAACTTATCTCAATCATCATCACAACCATTATACTTAGAGCCTTCCACTCTATAAAGTTCTTTATTATTGTCTATTTGTAAAAAATAAGGAGGGTCAGAAAAACAAAAATCAAAGGTTTCGCTTGGAATTTTTGAAAGTTCCTCGATTGCATCACCTTTTATAATTGAGTTTTTAATATTCATATTTAACCCCCATTTTTAGTTTGATTTCGTATTATTTGTATTTTATTAAATAAATCCTCATTTTTAAATAAAGATTTACGAAGAGTTACATATTGTTCATCATTTGATATTAATTTATTTCAATATTTATCTGGTAATTGTATCATTGCTTCATATATTTCTTTATTATTATCAAAGTCAATGATTTTTATATTTTTAGTATGTGCCTCATTCTTATATTTTTCAATATATGAAACAAGTTCATTTCAAGGTTCTTCGTTATTGAATATCTGAACAAAAAAATCTTTTCCATAAAACAAATAGAAAGCACAATTTGGTGTTTTTTCATCAGAAATTTTAGATAAATAATATTTTTTATTTTTTATTAATGAGGAATCGACAAATCACATTATTGCATTAATTTTTTTATCGACATATTTTTTTGTGATTAATTCAACCTTGCTTTTAAAATTTAAATATTGGCCTCTCTTTTTTGAACTATCATGGTCATCTCTTATTTTCATTTCGACTAAAAATAATTGTTCTTTAAACATAAAAAGATTGTCAACTAAAAAATTTTCCTGCTTTTCGTTTTTGCCAATATTTTGCTTTAAAATTTTTTCATACTTAAATTATATTTATATTTTATTAAAATAAAGTTTAAAAGCCGGTTTTATCCGGCTTTCTATGGTTGGCCATCAGCTTTCGCTCCGACCCTTTACAACTATATATTATCATATTTTTTAATCTTTTTGCAAAAAAATATAAAAAAGCTAGCAGACGCTAACTTTATTTTTGTTTTTTAGAATTTTCTTTAATAAATTCAAATAAAAGTTTTGTCCTTCATCTATAAAATTAGTAATTAAATCACAAAATTCTTCATATTTTAAAATCATATTTTTTTCCTTATTTGCATTAAACACTTGTTATTTATATTGATATTGATTATATATAAAGTGTATCATCTATTAATATTTAATAAATATTAATAAGAAAAATAAGCGAAAAATAGAATATTAATAATTATAGTAAATTATATCGATTGACCTAAAGTGTGTTCAAGTTTTTAGGTTTTATTATTTTACAACTTGTTTTTTGAAATTATTAGTTGGATTGTAATTAAGTGTTTAGCTACTTTTAGGCCTATAATAAAGAAACTATTTAATGAAATGAATTTAATTCATTTTATTTTTCTTTTTGAGGTTTTTGATTTTGATTTAAACACTAAATTATAAAGTGAGATGCTTTTAATCTTATCTAAGAATCTAAGAAAAATATTATTCAAATACTTAGGATTATTTTTTAAAATTAAAAATATTTTAGTAATAGCATTTCTGAAATTTTTATAGTCTTTTGCATTTAAATGTTGCATTCGAATAGAAGTTTGAATGGTTTGAATAATAAAATCAATTGTTTTTTCAAAATTGCTCTCTGATGATAGTTCCATAAACATTTTGTCAAACAGAAATACTAAATTATATTTATTTTTAACAATAAAAGAAGCTCAAAATTCGTCAAAATTATTTAATTTAACATAAACATCAGAATAATTAATAATTGATTCAACTAAAAAATCAATAAATTCTTTAAAAGAATCTAAACTTGAAAGATATTCTCTAACTTTTTGGAATTTTTTATTGTTTTTGAAATTAAATAAATAGCTTAGCAAGCTTGTATTTAATGCTTCTTTAATTGCAATTTCAAATATTTCTTTTATTTCAGTTTTAGATTCATTAATTAAACCTGAATTAAAGAAATATTTAAGCACGTCATAAACTAAGTTTTGATTATTCTTTAAAATACTATTCAAATTGTCCTTCATGTCACTGAAAGTAATAGGACTATTTTCGACAATAGATTTTTTAAATAATTCTTTTTCTAAAATAAATAATATATTATCTATTTTTCTATCTTTTAATAAAGTTAAAGCTACTTCTTTTGATCTTTGTTCATTATTTAAAAACTCAATGATTTTATCTACTGTCTTATATTTTTCAAATGAGTGTGAGAACTTATCTAATACAACTTTTTTAGCTATTTTACTTATTGGTGTCTTGCCATATCTTATAAATAATGAAACAAAATTGGCCAAATTAATGCCCGAATCTAAATATGTTGAATATTTATTTTCATTATCACTATAAATATAGATTTTTTGGTTTTTATTAGAACCATAAACCTCTTTAAAAAGTTCTAGATTGTTTGAATTATTATCTATTGGTTGATATGTGACTAAATTATTTGTTCAATACTCTTCATTAATAATATATTTTGAGCTAAATTGATAGTTTTGCAAATCGTTTTTAAGTGTTTTGGTATTTATAAATAATTTTGTATATAAATCACTAGCAATTTTTTTGTATCCTTTTTCAGTTGGATATAGAGATAAAATATTTTCAAATAAATAATTTTTATTTTTAGTTCAATATTCTTGATCATTAATATCAACGTAATCAATTGTATACTTAGCAGCAGCGTTTTTAATTGCTTCATTTAAAGAAGCTAAGATAAAGTGATATAAATCAAATGTGTTCATTTTAGTTACATTTATGAATGAATTAATTGCTTCTTTTAGATGAATTAATAATTCAGGGTAATTAGTAATTACAATTTTAGCTTTAGGATTAATGTTTTTAATTTTGCTAATTAAATTCATTAGTTGCGATTCAACCTTTATTTTTACTGTTGAAATTAATTTCTTAATATTTTTTAATTTTTCATCTCTAATTTCACCAGTTAAATTGTGAAGTGATTTAATTTCATAAAAAGGAAGCATTGATAAAAAATCATATAAACCAGCTGTTAAAGTAATTAAATTAGCTTCTTTAATTCTTTTTGAAATAATTTCAAAGTCATTATTACTTATATTTCATTCTTTAAATAGTTGCGAAAAATAATCCTTAAAGGGATTTAGTGAATATCAATCTAATGATTGTAATAAATCAATTTTATTAATATTTTGTTTTAAAGCTTTTTTATCATTTGTAAATAAAGCAGAAAGAAAATCAGTTGAACCAGTTATGATACCTAAATTATAAAAACTTTCTAATTCATATTTAGGATTATTTTTTATTAAATAAGCCAAAGAAGAAGGATAACCTAAACCATTTATTGTTTTATCTTGGTTCATAAGCCCATTAGTATTAAATCCTATTTTAGAATTAAATCCGGCCACTAAACCATCGCCTAAAGCAACGTATTTTATGCTTATTTTTTCTGACATAGTTATTTCCTTTCTTTCTTATCTGTATCAAAAATCACATTATTCATGTTCTTAAAATAATTGATAAGTGCAACACTAGCTTTATTTGTATCATATAAGCCGTCTTTTAATAAATAATTATTAGCTTTTGCATATTCATTTAAATTATTAAAAATTATTGTTTCTTCTTCAGAAGGATCTAAACCTAATTCTTGAAGTCTTGAAGGATAATATCTAGTCATTAAACGATATAGCGCTAAAATCAATTCATTTAAAGCAATTGCTTCTTGTCTAATTGAGCCTACTAGAGCAAGTTTAGCTCCAATTTCATCACTTTCAATTTTAGGCATTAATAATCCGGGTGTATCTAGCAACATATAGTTTTTGCAATTAATTCATTGCTCTGATCTAGTTACACCTGCACTGGCACCTACTTTTGTAGATTTTGATTTTGAAAGCGTATTAATTAAAGTGCTTTTACCTACATTAGGCACACCCAATACAACACATTTTAGTGGTGGAGTTAATTTATTTTTAGCATCATTTTTAGCCTTAAATTTAAGGTATTCTTTATTTAGAGCCAAATTAATTTTGTGATAGCTATCATGCTTTTTTAAATTGGTTATGATTACTTGACCTCTCGATTCATATTTAGTTATTAATGGTCTTAAAAGATTCATATTGCTTTTATCAGATTTATTAATTACAAATAGAATTGGTTTATTATTAATAATTTTATATATTTCTTCATTAAAAGAACTAATAGGTATTCTGGCATCTAAAACAACAATAAAAAGATCAAAGAGTTTTTGTTTCTCTTGTAATAATTTAAATTGTTTAGCCATATGACCAGGAAATCAATGAATCATAACCTATCCTTTAAAATGTAATTAGTCTTTTTTTAATATAAAATCTTTGCCCTTTTGACTTTCGAAAGCTGATAAGCCTTCAAAACTATTTTGTCTTAAAATTTCATACAATACAATTGCAACTGAGTTTGCTAAGTTTAAACTTCTACACTCAGAATTCATTGGAATTCGTAAGCAATTTTTAATATTATTTTGCATTATTTTTTTGGGTATGCCAGTGCTCTCTGTGCCAAACATAATTCATATTTCATTATCGTTCCCCAAAATGTTTTTATAATCTATGTTTGAATAATTTTCTAGGCCATAGCGAGTTATGTAATAGATATTTTTAGAACCATATTTAGCATAAAATGAATCATAATTTTCATGAATTTCATGCTGAATTTCACTTAGAAAATGGCCTGCAGCTTTACGCTTTAGTCAATGTGGATGTAAATCAAAAGCAGTAGGCTTAATAATATGTAATTTAGCCTTAGCTGCAAATGTTGTTCTAATAATATTTGCAGTATTTGGGCTTATTTCTGGTTGATATAAAATAATGTTAATCATAATTTATATATTATAGTAAAAAAACCTAATCTTTTTAAGATTAGGTGCTTTCATTATTTGTTAATTAATGTATTAATAAACTTAAACATAGATGGTTTATTTTCATTAAATCTAAAACTTGAAATCCGATAAATTGGATAACCCTTAACTGACATAAAGTCAGTTTTAATTCTTTTTTCAATAAAGCTATCTAAATTAACATCATTAGAAGAATCATCAATGTTTAGACCAACTATAAAATTGTTTCTATTGTCCAAAATTGCCATATCGATATTGTATGAACCAACACAGTATTTTAGTTCAGTTTTAATATCTGCAGCAAAACTTTGTTCATTTAGTCATGATTGAATTTCAAAAATAAATTGACTCTTATCAGAACGACTAAATTCAGAAGTATTGCCATTTACATATGATTTTTGGTCAGATGATTTTAGTTGAATATAGTTTAATCAACGCTTGAAAGTCATCAAGTTTTCATTTTTAGGATCAATTTCATTTGTTTTAATACTTTTAATTATTATCATTTTATCTTTGGCTCTCGTGATGGCCACATTAAGCGCATTTCTGCCCTTTTTAGAGCCAATATAAGTTGAATGTAAAGAGGTTTTAGCAGTGTAACCTACAGAAGCTATAACTAATTCAGCTTCGTCACCTTGAATGTTTTCTATATTTCTTAAAATTACTTTATCTTCAAGAACTTCAAAGATTTTTGGTGATAATAATGCAATTTGCTCTCGAATATAATCTTGTTGTTTTCTATTAAAGGCTAGTAGGATTATTGAATTATATTTTTTTAAGTTCTTTTCACAAATGCTGATTAATTTTTCACATTCCACAGCATTTTTATTATCAATCCATTCTCCATTTACATCAATAACTTCCACACTTGCTTTTTCTCTTTTAGCATAGCTATCTAAGCCTTTTAAAGAAGAATCATAAAATTCTTTACTTGAAAATAAAACTAATTCACTAGAATTTGAACGATAGTTCATTTCTAGTACATATTTTGGAAGGTGGTTATTAATTGCTCAATCTAATAATGATGTAATTTCTTCTTCGCTATATTCATCTTCGGATTCATCACGAGTACTAAATCAATTTGAAGGTTGCATTTGTTGGCTATCACCCGCCACAATTACTTTATTAGCAATTGAAATAAAAGGTATAGCTTTTTCAATATAGATCTGACTAGCCTCATCAAAAATTACATAATCAAAATGATCTTTTTCAAAATCAACAAAGTTGCCCAAAATTTCTGGAGTTCCAACATAGATGTTATAAACTTTTTTAATAATATCTGAAAATAGTGATGTAACTATATATGGAGGAGTTATTTTTCTTTCTAGTCTTCCAAAAAATCTATTAAGTTTTTGGCGCTCATTTTCGCCTTGCTGGCGATATTCATCTAATCTTTTTTTAGCTAAAAAAGCTGAGTTATCATAAATTGCTTCTAACATTTCAGGGGTGGTGTTATCCAATTTTTTAAGGTCTCAGTATTTAGTGTAATCTTTTTCTTTTTCATCAAATTCAATAAATGAATTTAGTCTAATAAAATTAGATAATTGCACTAAATCTTTTATGTCATATCTTGCTAGTTTTGAATTGTAAAAATTAATTACCCGTTTGGCATTATTATAAATTTTTACAAATTTCAAACTAGGAATTTGAAATAAAGAAGTTTCTTTTTTGGCATAACCTAATTTTTTGGCTAATTTACGCCGAGATATTTTTTTGTAATTTTCAAATATTTTTAAAAACTCGACTTTTGAGGTCATTTTGTTATACAGCTTATAAAAATGTGCAAAATTTTGAATATTTTGATGCACCATGCCACGGTTTTTTATACCATGATATGCTTTAAGATCACGAGCAAATATCTCACCCAATTCAGCTTTGGCATCTAAATAATTTAGTTCATTTTTGGTAAAAAAACTTGAATTATAATCACTTAAATCACTAAATTTATAAGCAGTGTTTATTTGCTTGAAATATTCAATTATAGGTTTGTAGAAATATTCTTTTTCACTTTGGTTAACCTTAGCCGATTCTGAAAATTGAAACATCATATTTTGATATTTATTTAATCTTTTTAAAACCACGTCCAAAGCCACTTTTTTTTGTGAAATAAATAATGCTGTCTTATTGGCTTTAGCAATGTTAATTAAAATATTAGCTATAGTTTGTGATTTACCTGTTCCAGGTGGGCCAATAATAATTGAAGAATTATTTAGAGTTCCAACAATAGCTTTTTCTTGACTAAAATCCGAAGGAGTTACACGCGCTATATTATTTTTTTCTAAAGCTTTTTCATATGCTTCTTTGCTATAATCACGTAAGTCATCAATTCTAATTAGATTATCAATTTTATCTCCTAAGATTAAATTGATCATTGCTTTACGCAGTTTAGTACCGCCAGGATTTACTTCAAATAAAGTAGTACCAGGATAAATTTCTAAATTACCATCATTAGCAAAATCATTTTTTGACATTTCAACTAAGCTTTCAAAAAAAATGTTTTCATCATAGTTATTGATAAATTGCAATTCTTTTATATTTTTAATGCTTTCTATAGCATCAAAAATAGTTGTTTCTTCACCATTAACTAAAATTGGTAATTTAGTGTCACTATGTTGCTCTATTAAATATTTGATTTTTTCATTAATAATAATATTTTCATCAGCATTTTCTAAATATACAGAATTTCCAGAAAAAGTAATTTTTGCTGATTTTAAAATAAAAGGAGCATATAAATACACATCATCTTTGCGATATTTAATAAAATAAGTTCCAATAAATAGAGGCCAAATACTAGTTTCAGCATAAATTTCTTCAATTCTTTTAGCATTTGTTTTTCATGTCTTAATAAAATCACTATTTTGGTCCAAGATTCGATTTTTGTAAGCTGGAAGCCATTTTTCATAGTTTGATTCTAAATTAGAAGTCATTTTAGGTGTAATTGAATAATCATATTCTTTAGCTCAAGTAATAAATTCTTGATAGGTTTTTACATATTTAAGCTCTACTAATGATTTTGAATCAAAAGAATTTTTTAGAGGAATCTTAAATTCTCTATTTTTAAATATGTAACGAAGATTTTTGGCACCTATAATTTTTTTTAAATCTAAGCTTAAATTCGAAGTTTTAAAAAATGTGGCATTATCTCCACGACTTTTTATATCAAGTAAATTATTAACTAGTTTTAAGTATTTTGATGAATGAAGTTTTTTAATATCAACTTTTTTTATTGATGTTGAATCTGGAACAAATATTTGTTTCATGCACAAGCCCCTTAGTATTAATCATTTTTGTAAATTTAAATAAATTATACATTAATAAGCATTATGCTCATTAACTAATAAAATTATTTTAATTATATTTTTTAATGTCCTTAAAACTAAAACAAAAAAAGCGCAATTTGCGCTTTAGAAAGTTTCAAGAAGGTTTATTTTCTAATATTTAGAGCTTTGATTGTTTCTTGATATAGTGAGTAATTTTCAGATTTTAAGTGATTTAGTAATGCTTTTCTATGATTAACTTTTGCCATAAAACCACGCATTGAGTGTAGGTCTTTTTTATTAATAGCAAAGTGTTTTTTTAAAGATTCAATATCTTCAGTTAAAATTGCAATTTGAACTGGTAGATATCCTGTATCCTTGGCATTTCTACCAAATTGTTTAACTAGTTCACTTTTTCTTTCTTTTGATACCATAATTAAAATCCTTTCATAACCTAGCAATAATCATAATTATTACCAAGGAATAAATAATATTCAAGGTAAATTATATAATAAAAACAAAAAAATACTTGAATAAAAAACATGCAATTTTGCATGTTGTGATCAATTAAATTGAAATGGTGCGAACAAATGGACTTGAACCATCGACCTCACGATTATCAGTCGTGTGCTCTAACCAGCTGAGCTATGCTCGCATAATAAATATGGGTGTACAAAAAACCCATATAAGTATATCATAATAAATTAACGTTTTGAAAATTGTCTTGCTCTTCTGGCTTTTCTCAATCCGAATTTTTTACGCTCTTTAACACGTGCATCTCTTGTTAAAAAACCAGCATCTTTTAGTTTATTACGATATTCAGTTGAAGACTCTAAAAGTCCTCTAGCAATACCTAATCTGATTGCTCCTGCTTGACCTGTTAAACCACCGCCATTAACATTTGCAAAAATATCAAATTGATTTTGTGTTTCTGTTACTACAAAAGGACTTAAAGCATCTTTTAATAAGATTTCTGAATTTAAGTACTCTTTTGCAGGTTTATTATTAATTAAAAAGTTTCCTTTACCTGGAACTAAATAAACTCTGGCAACAGATGATTTACGACGTCCTAGACCATTGTATCTAACTTTATCTGCCATATTATTTAACCTCTATTTTAACTGGTTGTTGTGCTTCTTGCTTATGATTTGCATCAGCATAAACAAATAAGTTTTTAAATTGTTTACGACCTAGGGTTGTATGAGGTAACATACCTCTAACTGCTTTTTCAACAAGA
This sequence comes from Mycoplasma enhydrae, assembly GCF_025779955.1. Classification (NCBI taxonomy): domain Bacteria; kingdom Bacillati; phylum Mycoplasmatota; class Mollicutes; order Mycoplasmatales; family Mycoplasmataceae; genus Mycoplasma; species Mycoplasma enhydrae. The sequence goes on along the minus strand of NZ_JAOXHI010000002.1, from coordinate 3,969 downwards.
ACTTGTGGTTTTTTAGCTCTTAATTGTGCTGCAGTAATTTGTTTTAAACCACCTGGATATCCGGTGTGGTGGTAATAAATTTTCTTTTCATCTTTTTTAGCTGTCAAAAGAACATCTTTGGCATTAATAACAACTACATTGTCGCCCATGTCAACATTTGGAGTAAATGTCGGTTTATTTTTTCCTCTAAGGATTGAAGCTACAAGAGTTGAAAGTCTACCTAGCGGTACGTTGGCTGCATCAATGATGTATCATTTTTTATCAACTAATTCTTTTCTAATAATTGTAGTTTGACGCATACTTTCTCTTTCTATGTATTTATAGTATTTATAATTTTGTTTTAAATTGCAATTTAAATATGCTTATCAATTATAACAAAAAAATTTTTGTGGATTTAAAATTTAGAAATTAGTGTACTTATTTGAATTAATCCAAAAGCCTATTTCATTTTAATGAATTAAAAAAAATCAAGATTGTTTTTTTAATCTTGATTCTTAAATGAAATATTCAGTGTTACACATTTATATTTTACAATATTGTTGTGATTAAGGTTTATTTGATTCCTTTAGTTTTTTTTCTAAAATGTCAAATTCTCTTTGAATATAATTTCTGATATTAGATTGGTCTTCATTGTCACCTATAAATATAACTGATTCTTTAAATAGTCTATCTGGGTTACCTTCTCTTTTTGTGACATAACCGGTGAATTTTCATTCTTCACATTCGGAATTAAAATTATCTTTATACTCGTCGGGTGTTTTTAGTTCAATATATTTCAACAGGATATTAACATTGTTGGCAATTTGCAATCAATTTTGCAAAAGATCTTTTTGAAGAACTAAGTTATCTTGGAAACTTTGAAAAAAACCATCATTATTATCCTTGTATTTGTTTGCTATTTTAACTACTTGAGAATCTTTTTTAATTCGTGGTCAGTTTCGTCAGAAAAGTCTATATGGTCCATCGAATTGATAAATTTTACTATATTTGAACCTAATTAAACCTAAATCCCCGCCTTCCCGATAATGTTTCAAATCTTTGTCAAATAGATGATAGCCATTTACAGATTCTCTATTTAAATCGTCTGTAATCATTCGAATAAAAAATGTTAATTTGGCTACCAAACTGTAATCTATATATTTATCTTTTACTTCAACTTCTCTAAAATCTATAATATCTTGCCCGGGGGCTGTTCTTCCTAATACAAAAGAGTATTTAATTTTATAATTAAATATTAATCCATGTCTATCATCTGAGAATCTTATTGATACATCTTTAAGATCTTTTGTTTTAGGATCAGTTGATGAACTATCTGTATTTCAAATTAATTTATAATGTGTTGTAAAAAGATTATTATCAATTTTTAAGTTTGCACCCGTATGTGTTAAATTTCTAAGTGCACGACCAAAATCTCTTCATTTATTTATTAAATTCATAAAATAATCACTAAATTGAAAATTAAATGTAGGTTCATATTTTTTTAGTCCACTAAATGTCTTAGAATATCATTCTATATTTGAATTAGATATTTTATCATGAATATTAAAGTGAATTTTTAAAGTACCTTCATGATCATTAGGACTAATAAAGGCTGGAATAATTTCTAAATTTGGTATTAAATTTAAAGCATCAGGTTTAAATTTCACATCGTTGACAGTTATTAGAGATGTAATTAAATCTGTTCGCTTTAATTCTCAACTATTAGCTATAGCACTTTTATTATCTTCAATTCATTTATTACGGTTTTCAATAATTTTTGCTTTTATAGGAAAGTTTACAACAACATATTCAGTATTAGATTTATCTGTTTGGGCATCTGGATGCTCTGAATTAGGAACTTGTGCTTTTACAATGAATTTAAGTTTATCTTCATATATATTTTCAATCAGTATTAGTTCATAACTAAGTTTATTGTTTTCTCATGCAAAGTATTTTTTAAAAATTTCATAACTATTATCATACTGTAAGTTTCTTTTCATTGCCTCATAATCATAAACATTTTCTTTTAGTTGTAAATTTTTAAACTCAAAAGCTTCATATTTTATAGTAGTTTTTATTCTATAATCTCTTGTTTCAGTTAAAGTATCGCCATATATTTTAAATCAATATTTAACTCTTATATTAACATAACCTTTTAAATCGTTATAGGTCATTTTTTCAACTACAAAGTCATATCTATCATGTTCATGACCAATTGAAGTAATGTTGGCGGTTACAACAGAAGAAGGTAATTGATGTGCGTGACTAAGAGAAAATTCTAAACCTTGAGCTTTTTTTAATCATCATAAAGTTCTTGCTTTAGAAATTAATGGTTCTAATTCTTCAAGAGCTAACTTTTCATATTTATCATCACCTAATTCTTTCGTTTTTTTAGCTAATTCTGCAAATTTATCCCCTGTATTATTTAATTTTCCTAAATTTTCATTAGATAAAATGTTTTCGTTTGCTCGTCAGAATTCCGCATTTGTTAATTCGATTGATTTTGTACCAATAGAATTAAATAAATTAATAAGGTGTTCCAGTTGATTTTTAATATTTTCATACTCTGTTTTGTGTTTTGTTGTTTCTTGAGCAATATAATCTCTTTTTTGTTGAATTAAAGTTTGAGCTAGTTGAATTGTATTTTTTAGGTTTGTCAAGAAAGCAGCATTACTGTCCTTAACTTCATTATTAATAAAGTCTTGAGCAGCTGAGATTAAAGGTTCTAGTGCTGCTATATCTTCATTAATTTTCTTGAAGTTAGTAAGCATTTCAAGTCGATTATAAATTTCTTGAATTTTTTGAGCATGTTCTTGTGCTTTTTGTTTTCAAACAGTTTCTTTAATCTTGTCTTCTAGTTGTTGGATTTTAGTATTTATTTCATCTAGTTTTTGTTGTTGATCTGCTTTATTGTCATTGTATTCTTGAGCTAAAGCCCTAGCCATCAATGTTTCGAGCTTAGTTTTTGCTGTATTGAATTTGCCAATAGCATTATTAATTTTAACTTCTGTTTGAGGATTAGCGTTATCAGCATCTTTGGCTTGTTTATATTCATTATTTTTTCAGTTCTGATATGCGTCATCGTGAGCTTTTTTGATGTCATCAGCTGCTTTAGTTTGTGCTTCAGAATGTCTTTTAGCTTCATCAAGTTTATTTTTAAGTTCTGTTAATTTTTGATTTAGTTCAGGAACACTAGTATTTTCTGGTTTGTTGTATATATCATAAACATCATTTTCAATGGTATTGATTAAATTATTTAATTGAGTTACATATGCTCTTGTACTGTCATATTTATTAGCATGATCATTTTTCTTAATTAAATCATCTAGAGATTTAATAACAGTTTCAAGTTTTTCCTTAACTTTAGCAATTCTGTCTCTTTCAACACCTTCTAGAGCATCCTTGATTTTAGTTAGATCTCTTTCAATGTTATTGATTAAATCATCTGAATTTATTCTAACTGCACCATAATCTTTATCAGCTGCCAGCTGTTTAGCAGCTTTAGCTAATTCTAATGAAGCTTCTAAAGCAGTTTTTATTTCTTTTAGTTTTGTTTCATTCTTGTTTGTTAGAGCTGCATCTAAACCTGTTCTAGCTGTGCTTCATGAACTTTGAGCGTCAGTATATTTAGCTTCTACTTGAGTTTTCAATTGATTATTTTTTGCTACTAAATTATCATATGCATTTTTAGCTTCAGTTGTTTTAGTTTTTAGTTCTTCTAATTTAGTTTTAATTTGAGGAGTTTTATTTTTAGCATCTTTATTTAGGTTTGTTTGATAATCATTATTTTGAGTGATTTGGGCATTTAAGGCATCAAGAGCAGTTACAGAAGTATCATATTTTCCTTCAGCATTTTTAGCAGCTTGAAGTTTTTGAGCTGTTTCTTGAAGTTTTCTATCAATTTCTTCAATAATACCTTTAATTCTTTCTTCTTCACCCTTAGCTTTATCTTCAGCAGTTTTTAAAGATTCTTTTAGGCTCTCTAAAAGC